>JAKPTH010000038.1 GCA_029571125.1 bacterium | reverse complement strand
TCGCGTATGATGCGCTGGATGCCGCGGTCGTCGATGAGGATGACGTCTTCGAAGAGGAACATTTTCTTTTTGATCTCTTCCGCGAGCTCCGTAGCCATAGTTTCGAGCGTTTCGACGATCTGTTTTTCTGTGCTTCTGTCGACTAAGTTCAAGATGGCGACTGCCGTGTCTATGCCGCCGACGGTCGCGCTTCCTTCGTCGATGACAAGCGAAAGTTTCTTTTCTAATATGGATTCGACTTCGCGGACGGTTTCAGGCGAAGTGCGCTCCATAAGCGCGATTCTTTTTACTACCTCGGGCTGTATTTCGGGCGAAAGCAGCTTTAATATCGAAGCCGCCTTGTCGGCCTGCAGATATCCCATGATCATGGCGATGGTCTGAGGATGCTCGTTCTGGATAAGGTTGAACAGCTGAACCGGATCTGCGGTTCTGGCCGTGCTGAAAGGCCTTACATACTGCGACGACGTAAGGCGCGCGAGGGCTTCTTTCGCCCTGGCGTCGCCGAGCGCGGCGTTGAGTATTTCTTCGGCCGCCCTTATACCGCCTGTAGCCACGAACTGGTTGGCCCTTATCATTTCAAAAAATTCCAGCACGATTTCGTCTACGACCTCTTTATCGACGTTTTGCAGCCTCGATATCTCGAGCGTGATGGCGTCTATCTGGTCTTCAGGAAGCCCCTGCAGGAGCTTTCCCGAATACTCGGGGCCTAAAAACACTGCCAGTACGGCGGCCTTCTGCCGCCCAGTAAGTAGTCTGGATTTATCGCTCATTTATCTCTCACCGTCGTTTAAAATTTTTATTCCGCCGTCAGCCAGATTTGCAGTAAAGTGGCCGCGTCCTTCGGAGACTTGTTAATGAAATCCTTGATAAGATCGACTTTTTGTACGCGCTCCCTCGCTTCAAGCGGCAGAACTTCCTCCGTGGAAGCTTCTTTTTTGATTTCGATAGGCTTGAAATGAGTGATGATAAGTTCTTTGTTTTTCCATACGAACCACAGCACGAAGAAAATTCCGCCCGTAGGTATTATGACCAGCAGCAGCTGGAAGAACATATCCTGCAGCTTGTCCTGCTGCGCCTGTTTTTCCTGTACTTTTATGTCTTCGCGGTTGAAAGGGTATTTTTCTACGACAACGGTGTCGCCGCGCTGCTTGACTATCCCGGCGGCCGAAACTATCGCGTTTTCTATTTTCGTGCGCTGCTCGTTGGTTAGAATGTCGTCGACCACTACCGAAACGTTGAGCCTTTTGACGTCGCCTACGGCGTAAACTATCTTTTCCTGTTTCTTGCTGAGGTCGTAATTCTTCTTGACGGCTTTGCTTACATATTCGTCCTGCTCGTTTTTAGAGTCTGGATAGGTTGGAATATTCGACTGGGTGCCCGGGACGCCGACAGGTTTTTTGCCTTTACCCTTGAAAGTTTCCTCGTTTAATTCCTCGGAGATGACCACGCCGCCTTCTTCGCCTTTAATCGGCGGGGCCAGCGATTCATCGAAGACCTCGCGTTTGTCGAAATTAAGCTCGGCGTGGACGGTCACTACCGAACGGCCGCCGCCGAGTATCCTGTCGAGCATTTCCTGCAGTTTTATCTCTTTTTCCTCTACATATTTTTTCTGAAGAGTGTACTGATCGGCGGCGTAATTTTCTTCTTTCTTATTGGAGCGCAGGCGCTTGGACACGTCTACGAAATTCTGGTCTATTATGCTGACGTTGTCCTCGTCGATGCCGGTGGCGTTGGCTACGAGGTTCCTGATTCCGATTATCTGGTCGTCCTCGATTTTTTTGCCGGTCTTAAGCACGACAAAAACCGTTGCCTTGTCCTGTTTCTGATCTTCCTTGAATGTGCGTTCGGGCGCGTAAAAAATATGAAGACGGGCGCTGGAAATAATTTTTGAAGACCTTTTTATGGTGGTTTCTATTTCAGCCTGAAGTCCCCTTAAAATATTGAGGTCTTCAATCTTGCGCGAATTGGAAAACGCGTTGGAGGATTTGCCGAAAATATCTTCGTAGCCCTTGCTTCTGTCGGGCAAAACGTTGTCTTTGGCTAGTTTTAAAAGTATTACCTCTTTTTCGGCCGGTGAAACCATTATGGTGGCGCCGTTATCGGCGATTTTATATTTGTAGTTGCCTTCTTCTATTTTTTCTTTTATATTTGCGGCCGTTTCGAGATCGAGGTTCCTGTAAAGCACCACATAATCGCCGCCGCTGAAAAAGAAAGCGAAAGCTATGACTCCGGCGAAAGCGACGAATGCCACCGAAATGATTACCGCCTTCTGCCATCCCGCTAGATTTTTGAATTGTTCATACAGCATTTTAAGATAATTCATGCGTCATCCCTATATCTGCATTCTCATTACTTCTTTATAGCCTTCGATCAGCTTGTTGCGCACCTCTATAGCCATATTCAGACCTATTTTCGATTTTTCCATGGCTATCATTATGTCGTGAACGTTTTCCAGCCGGCCGGTGACGAGGGAATTGACTTTTTTGCCGGAATTCTCTTCCAGCGCGCTTAAATCGTTGATCGCTTTTTTAAGAGCGTCCGAAAAATCGCCTATCATATCCCCGCTTTTAGCTCCGGAAACGGGAAGCGAAGCGCTCTGGCCCGCCGGCTTAAAAGAGTTCGCCAGCGGCTTTAAGGGAGTAAAATTCATCGGTCCTATCTTCATTTCTAATAATTCTCCGCAAATTAATATTTCACTTAATTTTTATCGTTATAACGGCCGCCGTTATGATTTCGCGCCGATTTCCAGCGCGCGAAGGATCATATTCTTGGCGGAATTCATGGCGGTGACGTTGGCCTCGTAAGCGCGCGAGCATGTTATCATATCCACCATCTCGCGGACCACGTTGACGTTCGGGTATGAAACGTAGCCTTCGGAATTGGCGTCCGGATGGGCCGGATCGTAAACCATTCTCGGCGCGGAATCGTCTTCGGTAATTCCGACCACGGAAACTCCCGCCGGTATGGAGTTGTTGATATTTTTCGAGGAAAAAAATTTGCTGTTGTTGTCTCTGAGGGAAAAAACGGGCATCTGGCGCCTGTACGGCCCGCCGTTTTCGGTGCGGGTAACGTTGGCGTTGGCTATGTTATTGGATATTACGTCCATTCTTACGCGCTCTGCGGTAAGGCCGGAGCTGGATATATCGATGGACTTCAAAAAACCGCTCATATTTTATTTATTATACCCTCCCCGCGCGAGTTATGGCAAGATTGATCTTGGTGAGCTCGTTATCTAAAACCGAAGCCAGTGTGCGATACTGAATGGTGTTTTTGGACAGGTTGGCCATTTCTTCGTCAACGTCGACGTTGTTGCCGTCGTTTCTCATGGACTGGTCTTTTACGGTTATGAGTTTCGGCTTTGCCTCGCAGGCCGAACCGGCCCCGATGGTGAGATGTTTAGCGTTCGTTTTGCGTCCTTTAAAACTCTGGCTGTCGAGGGCTTTAGCAAGCTCGTCTTCGAAAGTGACTTCCTGTTTTTTATAGTTGGGCGTATTGACGTTCGAGATGTTGTTTGAGATGGCCTCGTGGCGCATCATCGAAACGTCCATGGACTGTTTTATATATGCTAATTTCGGGTTTGAAAACAAAAAATCTCTTATCATCCGATACCGCCTTTTTGAATGAGTTTCCGCGGCGCCGGAACAACCCGGCCTCGCGGCGCAAAAGTTTATAGGAAATATTTATTGAGGTCCTTGGATTTTATTATATCGCCGAGGTGTTCGCGGACGTAATCGCCGTCTATTGAAACTCTGGTTATGTCAGGCGAAGGCACCGCGAATAAAAGGCTTTCCAGTATTTTTTCACACACCGTATATAAGCGCCTCGCGCCTATATTTTCAAGCGCGGCGTTGAGTTCGAAAGCGATGCGCGATATTTCGGCTATCGCCGATTCGTCGAAGCAAAGTTCCACGTTTTCTGAAGCAAGAAGCGCCTGGTACTGCTTTATCAGGCTGTTTTTGGGTTCTCCGAGTATCCGCATGAAATCTTCGCGAGTGAGGCTTTTCAGTTCGACTCTTATGGGGAAGCGCCCCTGAAGCTCCGGTATAAGGTCTGAAGGCTTTGACACATGAAACGCGCCGGCCGCGATGAACAATATATGGTCCGTTTTCACCTGTCCGTATTTAGTGTTGACGCTGGTGCCTTCGAGTATGGGCAGGATATCGCGCTGCACGCCTTCGCGCGATACGTCGGGGCCGTGCGTTTCTTTAGCGCCGGCTATTTTATCGATTTCGTCGATAAAGACGATGCCGTTGTTTTCAACGCGGAAAAGCGCTTCCTTGGTTATCGCGTCCATATCGATAAGCCTGTTTATCTCTTCGGCGTATAAAAGCGACCTGGCGTCCGCGACGCTGACCGTTTTCTTCTTTTTGCGGTCGGGAAAGATACCGCCGAGCATGCTGCCCATGTTAAGGCCCATCTCTTCGAGGCCCTGATTAGAAAATACCTCCACCAGCGGCATCTGGTTTTCTTTTATCTCGATTTCTATCATTTTGGATTCCAGTTTTCCCTCGTCGAGCATTTTTTTCAACTTTTCGTACGCCGACCGGCCGCTTTCGGAAGCCGGTTCGTTTTCTGCACAAGGCTGGCTTTCGCCGGCGCCGGAATCGAACGAAGCTTCAAAACCGCTTACCCCGGCCGATTTAGCCACGGCCTGAAATATGTTGGCTATAGGGTTGAATTTCTGCGGCGAAGATCCGGCGTCGCGCGGCAGAAGCGCTTCTAATATGCGCCTGTTTACGTTCGTTTTAGCTTTTTCATCGAACCTTCTGGTGTGCTCTTTTTTAACCATATTGATAGAAAAATCGACCAGATCGCGGATCATCGATTCGACGTCGCGCCCGACATAGCCTACTTCGGTATATTTAGACGCTTCGACCTTTACGAAAGGAGCGTTGACAAGTCTGGCAAGCCTGCGGGCTATTTCGGTCTTTCCTACGCCGGTAGGGCCTATCATTATTATGTTTTTGGGCATTATCTCTTCGCGCAGATCGCCTTTTACGTTCATGCGCCTGAAGCGGTTGCGCACGGCTATGGCGACCGCTTTTTTAGCCTCGTTCTGCCCTATTATATACCGGTCTAAATAACCCACCACTTCACGCGGCGTCAGAGCTGATTCTTCCAAACTTAATCTCCTATCGGTTACTTTCGAGCACTTCGAGCGTAACGCTGGAATTGGTGAACACGCATATTCTCGAAGCTATTTCAAGGGATTTCGCCGCTATTTCGGCGGCGCCCAGATCGCTGTTTTCAAGAAGCGCGAGGGCGCTGGAATACGCCATCACGGAACCCGAACCTATAGCGATAGCGTCGTAATCCGGTTCCACTATGTCTCCCGCGCCGTTTATAAGGTAAACGCCGGATAAATCGGCTACCAGAAGCATCGCCTCCAGGCGCCTTAAAAACTTGTCCTGGCGCCATTCTTTGGCCAGTTCGTAAGCCGCTCGAGAAAGCGAACCCATATATTGTTCGAGCTTTTTTTCGAACATCTCAAAAAGCGTGAATGCGTCGCTCGAAGCGCCGGCGAAACCGGCCAGCACCTTTCCGTCGTACATTCTGCGGACTTTTTTTGCCTTAGCCTTGAGCACGGTATTATTGAACGTTACCTGCCCGTCGCCGGCCATGGCGACGATGCCGCCCCGCCTGACCGCTATCACGGTAGTGGAATGGAAAACACCGCCTCCGCTTAATGAATCGTTAAAATTACCGTTCACCAGAAAACATCTCCGTTTTTTTTAAGCGCGCGGATGCGCTTTGTTGTAGACCATTTTTAGCCTTTCCTGCGTGAGGTGAGTGTATATCTGCGTCGTAGAAAGGCTCTTGTGCCCGAGCAGTTCCTGCACCTGCCTTATGTCCGCACCGTTTTCAAGAAGATGTGTGGCGAAGCTGTGGCGCAAAACATGCGGGCTCACTTTTTTCTGAAAGCTCAATTTATCGAAATATTCGTTGATGATCCTTCGAACGCTGCGGTCTGAAAGCGGTTCGCCCGAAGGATTTAAAAAGATATGCTCCGAACCGGGATGATTGACGCCGTTCTGTTCGATTAGTTTCAGCACGTAGTCGACGGCGATTTCGCCTACGGGAACCTGCCTGTCTTTTGAACCTTTTCCGGTAAAGGTTATGGTTTTTCCATAAAAGTCGAAATTGGATTTTTTTAAATTGCACGCTTCGGAAATGCGCAGCCCCGAAGAGTAAATAAGCTCGAAAATAGCCCTGTCGCGGAGCGATTCATAACTATCGCAGGGTATGCTTTCTAAAAATTCCTTTACCTGATGGTAATATAAAAATTTAGGGAGCGTTTTTTCGGTCTTCTGCCTTGAAATATTGTCGAAAGGGTTGGCGTCGATATAGTCGTTTTTCAAAAAATACTCGAACATGGAAGAAAGCGATGAAAGCTTGCGATTGATGGTGGTTTTCTTTTTGTTCTGCCTGCTTTTTTCTGAAACGTAGCGCCTTATTAAAAAAGTGTCTATTTTAGAGAAGTTTTTAGAAAAATTTTCCCTGGATATGCCGTAGTTGAGCGAAGTGAAATTTATAAAATCCGTAATGTCTTCGCAATAAGACTTTTGCGTGTTCTGTGAAAGGTTTAGCACTGAAGATATATAAATCAAATACTCATCGATAACGTTCATAAAATGTACACCGCAATACTTTAAAGCCAATGTTAAAGTCAGCTCCGCAAGCGCTTGTTAATAATAAAAAAATTATTAAAAAAAGGAACGACCTCAAAATTAATTCTACCATATTAATTTATATTTGACAATATGTAAACTAAAAAAAACGCTTTTTTTTTAGTATTTTTTTAACATATCAGTCAGAAGCGAGATCTGTTCATTTGAAAGTTGATGAAAAGTGTCTTTGGGATATGACTTTGTATCGACGAGCCCGAAATTTGAGTTCATTGGAACGAATTTTTTTCTGGCAACGGCGCTCAATGTGAGATATTTAATGAGCGAGCCTATCATGGTGCGTTCGTAATCGATGTATTCTAAAACCGACCTGCTGCGGCCGGTTTTAACGGAATCTATAATGTTGAGCGCGGCCAGTTTTCCGCCGGCAACCGCTTCGCTGTAGCCTTCCGAACCGAGAAGCTGACCCGCCACGAATATGTCCGGATTGGATTTAAGGCTGAGGTTGAAATTTACCAGGCCGGGCGAATACATATAATAATTCTTATGTATCACTCCGTAGCGGAGTATTTTGACTTTTTCGAGGCCGGGTATTACTGAAAGTACGCGCGTTTGTTCGCCGAATGTCATCTTGGTCTGAAACCCTACTATATTGAAGGCAGAGTTGAGATTGTTTTCGCGCCTGAGCTGAATTACGGCATACGGCATTTTCCCCGTGCGCGGATCCTCGAACCCCTTCGGTTTCATGGGGCCGAAACGAAGCGTATGCTCCCCGCGCCTGGCGAGTTCCTCAATGGGCATGCAGCTTTCGAAAAAAATCTCCTTTTCGTTGTCCCTGGGCGGAACGGTTTTGGCGGCGATAAGCTCGCGGTAAAAAGCGAAATATTCGTCTTTATTCAAAGCTATGTTCAGATAATCGTCGGCGCCCCTCGAATACCTGTTTTTCCAGAAAGCGCGGGCCATATCCACCGAATCCGCCTCTATGACGGGCGAAACCGCGTCGTAAAAATATAGATTGTCGGTGAATTTATCGGAAAGCGAAGAAAATAAAGCGTCGGTCGTAAGCGGGCCGCTGGCGATTATTACTTTATCGCCCGCCTCGAACTCGTCGAGCGATTTTACCTCGCGCCTGAGCAGAGTTATATTTTGCTCCGCGCGGACCTTATCTTCTATCAGGGCGCTGAAGCGTGCCCTGTCCACGCAGAGCGCCTGCCCGCCCGGCACCGAAGCTTCCCGCGCCGCCTCTATCACGTACGACCCCAGGGCCGCGAGCTCCGACTTTAAAATCCCCGGAGCGCTCTCGGCTTTAAGGGACCCCAGGGAGTTGGAACACACCAGCTCGCAAAGGCCCGCAGTTTTAAAAACTTCGGGCATCTTTTCGGGACGCGCCTCGAAAAGGTTTACTTTAATGCCTTTGCCGCCCAGCGTGAGAGCGGCTTCAACACCGCTGAGCCCGCCGCCGATTATATTTACTGGTTTCATACTCTATCTTTTCTATTCCCCGTCTTTAACGGCGGGATCGTTTTCGTTCGGCATATCGCGTTTGTAACCGCATTCTTTGTTGGAGCAGTTTATCTTATTGCCCTTTTTGGAAACTTTTACCACGGTATGCGCTCCGCAATCGGGGCAAAGCTCGCCGCTCGGACGGTCCCACGAAACGAAATCGCATTTCGGATATTCGGTGCATGAATAAAATATGCGTCCGCGCTTGGATTTTTTTACGGCCACCTTTCCTTCGCAGCCCTGCTTGGGGCACGGAACGCCGATATCTTTCTGTATGGGCTTGGCGTTTTTGCATTTCGGATATCCTGAGCACGCTATGAACTGCCCGAACTTTCCGCTCTTTAAAACCATATCGGAACCGCATTTTTCGCATTTGCCCATGGCCTCGGCGTTGCTCTGCCGGACTTCGGTCTGCGCCTCGAGGTTCTGCTTTTCAAATTCGGCGAGCCTGTCTTTGAGCAAAAGAGTTTTGACCGCATCGGCCTTGAACATTCCGCTATTGAAGACCACGAAATCCTGAGGTATATTTTTAGTGTTTTTGCAGTAAGGGAATTTCGGGCAGGCAAGGAATTTGCCGCGCGCAGAAAATAGCAGCACCATAGGATTTTTGCATTTATCGCAGATCACGTCGGTCTGCATATTCATTTTTTTGATATTGCCGTCGGCGAAAGTCAGCTTTTCATGGAAAGGGGAATAGAATTCAGCCAGAACTTTCCGCCAGTCTTTTTTTCCGTCTTCTATGCTGTCGAGCTCCTCTTCCATTTTAGCGGTAAACTCGACGTTTATAAGATCGGTAAAGTAGGATTCGAGCAGCACCGAAGTGGCCATGCCTATGTCTGTCGCAAAAAATTTCTTTTCTTTTATCTCGACGTAATTACGGTCGAGGATCGTTTTAACGATCGTAGCGTAAGTCGAAGGGCGGCCGATTTTAAGCTCTTCGAGCGATTTGATAAGCGACGCCGTCGTATAGCGGGGCGGCTCCTTGGTGAATTTCTGAAGCGGCGTTATTTCTTTGACAGAAAGCGGCTCTTTTTCAGAAAGCCTCGGCAGCCTTCCGCCCACTATGGCTTCTTCGTCGCCTTCCGGCTCGTTTTCCACTTCTTTTTCTTCGGCGTTCTGCGCCTCGACGTCGTATAAAGCAAGAAAGCCCGAAAATTTGAGCGTTTCGCCCACGCTTTTAAAAACGGCCCTGTCCGAGCCGATTTCTACGGTAACGCTGTCGAAAACGGCGTCGGCGGTCTGCGAAGCCACGAAGCGTTTCCATATCATGTTATACAGCCTGTACTCGTCGGCGGTAAGGTGTTTTTTTAGCTTTTCCGGGGTGTTATTGACTTCGGCGGGCCTTATGGCTTCGTGAGCGTCCTGCGCCTGGGATTTGGTTTTATAAATCCTGTCCGCCGGCGGAAGGTATTCATCGCCGTATTTGGCTTTTATAAAGCTTCTGGCTTCGGCGACGGCCTCCGGCACAACCCTGTACGAATCCGTACGCATATAGGTTATCAAACCGACGGTATTGCCCTTTTCGATTTCTATGCCTTCGTATAATTTCTGGGCCACCTTCATGGTTTTGGAAGGCGGAAAATTGAGCACGCGCGAAGCTTCCTGCTGAAGGGTCGAGGTTATGAAGGGGCCTGACGGTTTTTTACGTTTTTCCTTGTTTACGACCTTTGCCACGTCGTATTTCTGCTCTTCGCATGCCTTGAGTATTTTCGAGGCCTCTTCGCCGTTTTTTATCTTGGGGGCTTTTTTATCGAACTTAAAGAGCCTGGCTTTAAACGTTTCGCCCTGCTGTTTCTGAAAAACGGCGTCCACCAGCCAGTATTCTTCCTTAACGAATTTAGCGATCTCTTCTTCGCGCTTGCATACCAGAAGAACGGCCACCGACTGGACTCGTCCGGCCGAAAGGCCCTTCTGGAGCTTGCGCCACAAAAGCGGCGAAAGCTCGTATCCGACGAGCCTGTCCAGAACGCGGCGTCCCTGCTGGGCGTTGACTTTATTCATGTCTATGGGCTTTGGATTTTCGAGCGCTTCCAGTACGACTTTCGGCGTAATGGCGTTAAAGGTTATGCGCATGCTCGCATCGACGTCGAGCTTGAGTGCTCTGGCGAGATGCCACGATATGGCCTCCCCTTCGCGATCGGGGTCGGGCGCCAGGTAGACGCGGTCGCACCTGGCCACTTCTTTTTGAAGATCCTCTATGACCTTGTCTTTTTTGGGTATAACTTCGTATTTAGGTTCGAAATTATTTTTTACGTCGACGCCGAGGTCGCGCTCGGGAAGATCTATAACGTGGCCCATAGAGGCTTTCACTTCAAAATTTCCGCCGAGTATCTTTTTAATGGTTTTAATTTTTCCGGGAGACTCGACTATTATCAGGCTTCTTAAATTATCTTTCTCTTTAACCACTGATTGCCCCCAAATTATTTATTCTTATTTTTTATGCCGACCGGTTTGACATTACTGAATATAGCGCACTTTGAACTCGATGGCGTCTTCTGCGCCTTCCCTGGCGGAAATATCCACCGTGCGGAACCCGATCATTATGTTGTTGATTTCTTCGATGGAAGCGTCTTCTACAAGGTACGCCGAAAGCGTTTCCAGCACCGACTCTATTTCTTCGTGAGAAATGGCTTTACCGGCCAGCAGCTCGGTAAGATAGCCCCTGGCTTCGAACGATAAAAGCCGTTCTTCGGCCAGCGTAAAAAAGCGGAAACTTTTGTCGGACGGTTCTTTAATCGGCTTAGCCCCGGAAGCCGGCTGGCTTAAAACATGCGACTCGCCGAAATACCATTCCAGCGCGGCGTCGATTTCGCTGAGCAAAAAGCCTTCTTTTATGAGCTCGGCCCTGGATTTTTTAAAGTCGCTGCCGTTTTCCTTCATTAGCTTTAAAAATTTCAAAAATATCTGCACTAGCTTGTTCATTTGTTTATACGGTACCTCTTTCCGTCAAGTTCGATTATCGCGCCTTTTAATTCAAGGCCGCTTACCGCCGCAAGGATCCTGCTGACGACCGCCCCGGCATTTTCGGCGATGAGTTCGAGCGTGGGCGGCGCTCCGTTTTTAACGCACAGCCGCTCGATCAGATCGAAAACCTTTTTTTCGTCTTCGCTTAAAACTCCGGCCTGTGCGCGGCCGAATTCAAGCGGAGCTGTGGCGTCAGCCTTTTTGTCTTTTTTAAAAGCCCTGGTTTCCGATTGGCGGATTTGCGATTTTTTTATTTTTTCAGGGCATATGTCATTTAATATATCGGCGCTATTCAGCGCAAGCTTTGCATAGTTTTTTCTTATTAATTCGTGGCATCCTTTCAGGTCGGGCCTGTAATCGTCTCCCGTTATGGCGAAGACCTCGCGCGACTGCTCGAACGCGTATTTAGCGCTTATAAGCGCTCCTGACTGAAAACCCGCCCCTGAAACTAGAGTCGCTTTTGAAATGCCGGTTATTATGCGGTTGCGCGCAACGAATGAATAATTCTTAGCGCCTTCGCCCGGCAGCTGCTCCGACAATACGGCGCCCGAAAGAAGGATGTCGCCGTAAAGCTTGCGGTTGGCCGCCGGATAAACGATATCGAAGCCGGTCGCGACGACCGCGTAAGTGACTCCGCCGCATTTTATAGCCGTAGCGTGGGCGCAAGCGTCTATGCCGAGGGCCATCCCCGAAGCTATCACAAATCCGGCTCCGGATATGCCTTCCGTAATTTTCTCGCAAAGCGCCAGAGAATAATTTGAAGGCTCGCGAGTGCCGACGACGGCGAAATTTTCGCTTTTAGCGTCGAACCTGGCGCCCGCCATAAATAAAACTACGGGCGCGTTGCTTATATGCCGGAGCGCCTCCGGATAATCTTCGTCAAAAATCGTAAGGACCTGTACCCTGACCTGCGGTCCGTACTCGCGGGATAATTTTTCGCCGAACTCGATGTATCTTTCGATAGCTTTTTCGGCCGCTTCATGCCGCCGCGCGTCCCCCGCCGTTGCGCGTGCCTTTGTAACAAAGCTTTCGAGCGCTTCGCAATCCATATCTTCGCCAGGCGCTTTTTTTAAGTCGCCCGCGACGATAGCCGACACGTCCGAAAAATATTCGCTTATTAAAGGCCAGCCGGCCCTGCCCAGGGACAACCCGCCCGCGGCGGCCAGAAAGCAATCTTTTATGCGCCTGTCAGTAGAATTCAAATCCAGCTCCATGATTTTGCTCGCCTCGGGGGCCCCCGTGGGCAATGATTACCCGGCGAAAGCGTATAATTTTTTAAACAACTATTGTTTTATAATTTTAAAGTTCGGGCTTCTTGTTGAAGGCGCGGCTCACTTTTATGAGCCAGAACCTTACGTTTTCGTTTTCTTCGGTTTCGAGCACTTTCTGCAGCTGGTCTTTTATGGCCGGCCCCATTTCCATCATGGCTTTGGCGATAGGCTCGCGCCTGTCGATGGGAGCTCCCATAAGCGCGTCGTAAAGCATGCCGAACGCTTCGGCGCCGCAATAACCGAGAGCGCGCGAAATTATGGCTTTGGTCTTTTCGTCCGCCCTGGCGAGCATTCCCACGAGAGCTTCGGCCTCGCCGAGCTTGCCGAGCGAAATTATGGCGTATTCGCGGACCCAGTCGTTTCCGTCGGAAAGCGAGGCCTTAAGCTGGGGTATCGCGCTCTTATCGCCCATAAAGCCAAGAGCATAAGCGCAGTTGTAGCGCATTTCATTGTTTCCCATTTTAAGGTTTTCCAGAAGGAAGCCGAACGCGGCGTCCTTTATGTTCTGAAGCACCGTTATTATTCCCGCGCGGACCTCTTCTTTAGGGTCTCCCAGCGCGGTAACCAGCTCGGCCACGAAATTATGGCCGTAGGTGATCATAAGGTTAATGGAGTTTTCGCGCACGAAAAAGTTTTCGTCCGCGAGCCATTTTAAAAGCCGCGACATTATTACCGGATTCATGTACTCGGACGCGGCCGAAGCCAGGGAAAGCTTGAGGCTGTTGGTGATGGCTACCTGGCCCTGCTTTACCTCTTCGGGATTTTTCATGTAAATCAATATATGCTCGCTGTAGGAATCGAAGTCGGAGCAAAGCGCTTTTATAAGCCAGTGTATCTGATTTTCCGAAAGCTGAGGCTCCGTGCCTTTCTGCATTGACGATATGGTAAACTCGCTCAGCTTTTTGATTATTATATAGCTCGCATGCTTGAGGTTATGAATCAAAAATTTGCAGGCGCTTTCGCACACGTAATAATCCGAATCATTGAGCGAGTCTATGATTTTTTTAATGGTCGCCTCGTCCGAGGCGAACCTCAGCGCGTAAGGCGCGTGCCTTCTGAGCGAAAGCGTGGGCGAATCGAGGCATTCGGTGAGCAGTTTGTAAGACGGCGCTCCCAGACGGAATAAAACTTCCATAAGAATAGCCGTAATTCGGTCGTTGCAGTTTTTAAAAACCTTCTGTACAAGAGGAATCACTTTCTCGCCGTTTTCAACCAGCGAGTCTATGATAAGCTTGTCCAGCTCGCTATCTTCGTTGGCAAGGGCTTTTATAAGCGAAATCATCACTTTGTCGTCGTTTTTTATCTTTCCGAGCACATGGGTGGCGATAAACTTCATGGGCGGAGTTCCGCTTTCGAGCATTTTAAGCATGAAAGCCACGTTGGTGTCCTTCATGTTGCGTATTATTTTAGCTATATTCATCAAAAGGACGCTGTCGTCGATGGCGGTGGCCTTTATAAGCGGCTCAACGGCGTTTTTACCTATATAAATAAGCGCTAATTCGGCCTGCTTTTGTATTGAATAATTCTTGTTCTGCAGGTATAAAATCATTTTATCTATAGCGTCTTTATTGGCATTGCGGCCGAGAACGACGGCATAAATAAAGCCCGCTTCCGATTTCGGGTTCGATTCGAACATTTTGTTGAGCGAAGCGAGCTGATCTTCGCCTATATTGCTAGAAAAATATTCAATGGCGTTTTTTTGCGTTATTTTATTTTTACTGATCAGGTCGTCGAGTGTGAAATCGGCCATTTGGACTCCTTATCAATTTTACTTTATTTTTATATAACCTTTTACCTGCGAAGGCTTTATTTCCACCGGCACAGTTGCTCCGTGTATGGAAAGGTCCAGCAGAACGCTTCCCGTATCGGGGCCTCCGGCCGGCAGCTTGGAATCGAGGCTTATGGAAGAGCTGTCGAGTTCGCTGAGCTTGCTAAGCGGAGCGTTTACGACTATATCCACATATTCTTTCTCGAGCTCGACTTCATAGCCCGGCTTCATTGCCGGCGGATTTATGCGCACCTTCTGGAATTTCTGGTTTTTATAGATCTGCTGAAGCGTAATGGTTATGGATACTGGCTTATTTTCCACGACATATCCGGCGTCCGCCGGAACGTGCAGGTTTACGTTTTGCACCAGGCCTGATTTGATGTCGGACACGTCGACCTGTTCGGTAAGGATTTCGCTCACCCTGTCGATAGTCTTGGCGGGGCCTTTTATAAGTATGGTCTGCGGCTCGCAGAGTATGGTGGATATCTTATAGCCGGGGGCGACTTTTCCAGCGATCTGGGCCACTATATTCACCTGCTTGGAAGGCAGGGGCTGTATGTCCACGTTTATCTCGGCTTCCCTGGGCGAGATCGTAACGTCGGCGTTTTCTCCCGCCGCGGCTAGCTCTACTATTGTAAGCGGCTGCTGCTTGAGCAAAAGGCCGGTTTCGAGATTGGC
>JAKPTH010000034.1 GCA_029571125.1 bacterium | reverse complement strand
GAATTCGCGTAGGACGTGCTTTAATTCGCGGTTTGAAATGGTATATGCGGCCCGGGTTTTGTTTTCGAAAACGATCCCGCAGATTACGGCGTTGAGCTCGTCTTCGGTGAGGCGGCTTATATAGCCTTCGAAATAAAGTTCCGTGGCGTGTATTTCGTAGCCGAATATCTGCGACGCGAACTCGCCCCTGGGCAGAAGTTTTTCTTTATCCACGTAACCGATGGCTTCGAGAAACGAGAACTTTTCGTCGAGATCGAAGCCCATGTAATTGCTGATTTCATACAGGTCTTCTTTGGCCTGCACGTAGCCGTCGGCGAGCGCTATGCAGTTGGCGTTGTAATGGCAGTGCGAGCATTTGAGCCGCTTCATATCGCGGCGCATGAAGTTCATGTCGTTTTGCGCCTGGTGCATCTGGGAGCGGATTCCGGCGTGCTCTTCCGGCCTGGTTTTTCTGAGGGACCTCTTCAGGTCGTTGAAGTTGCGCTTTTGCGTTTCCATGTCTTTGAGGTTTTCCACGTACTGCACGAGCGTTTTGCGGGGCTGAGGGAGCTGGCAGTCGATCGTGTCCAGGCTTTTTTCTATGGTTTTGATGCGGTCTATTTTGCTCTGGATGATATTTTTCATCTGGAAGTAGCCGAAGGACTTGTGGCACAGTTCTATGATCTGGTCGCGGTCGCGGTCGGCGTAAAGATTGAGTATGCTCGAATATGAAAAAGCGAACTGGCTTTTCAGCGGCTCGATTTTGCCGGTGAGGGTTTTGCGGACTTCGGCGTAGTTGTAAAATTTTGGGTCGATGAGAGCGTAAACGAAGCCTTTAGGGTCTATTCCGCGGCGGCCGGCGCGGCCGGACATCTGCTGGTATTCATGCGACTTGAGATAGCGGAACGAAACGCCGTCGTTTTTTTCAAGGCCGTCGAAAACGACCGTGCGGGCGGGCATATTTATGCCGACCGCGAAAGTTTCGGTGGCGAAGAGCAATTTGATTAAATTTTTGGAAAACAGTATTTCAACTATGTCTTTTTGAGGAGGCAGCATTCCGGCGTGGTGAAAAGCCGTTCCGTGCTCGACGAGCCTTCTTAAATTCTGGCTGGAAAGATAGTTCTGGAGGTTGAAGCGCGTGATATGCTCGTCGTATATTTTAACGGCCTCCGCCGATTCCTCGGGCGTGAGAAGATTCATGTATTTATAGAAAAAGGCCTTTTTTTCGCATGTTTTGCGCGAAAAGCTGAAGCAGAGAGTCGGGATGAGGCCCCTGCCTTTTAAATATTCGAAAATCGGAAGCCCCGTGCGCTGCTGCTCCAGCGTCGCGCCCGAAGCTATGAGCTGTTTTTTTCTGTCGGCTATGGAATTGGCGTAAGAAAGCGCGTTGTTGAGATTTTTGAGCGGAAAAGCCTTGTTGCCGCCGTCGATGTAAACAAAGGATTCGAGCGGCACGGGCCTTATGGTGTGAAGCACTATTGAAACTTCGTGGCCGCGTATCGACTGCATCCATGCGGCCAGCTCTTCTACGTTGGCGATGGTGGCCGACAGGCTTAAAAATCTTATGTGCTTGGGGGCGAGCATTATGCTTTCTTCCCAGACCGTCCCGCGGCGAGGGTCTTCTATAAAGTGTATTTCGTCGAATATTACGTATTTAACGTGAGTCAGCCGCTGCGGATCGTCGTAGACGATATTTCTGAATATTTCGGTGGTCATTATAAGACAGGGCGCGTTCTGGTTTATTACCACGTCGCCG
>JAKPTH010000013.1 GCA_029571125.1 bacterium | reverse complement strand
GAATGTAATGCGATAGCCTTTGCCGGTGCCGCTTTCGATAACATTGATCTTGCTTTCCTTAAGAAGCCAGCCTATGGCCATGCTGAGTTTTTCGGATTCCATCGCCGCGGGTTCCTTTTCGAAAATAACCGATTTGAGCTGCTTGAATCCTGTCGCTCCATTATCATTAAGGTGCCGCCATACTTTTCCGGCTAACGAACCAACTAACGTTTCCATGGTTTTACCTCCAGATATGTTATATTAACGCAACCTGTTAAAGAGCAAAAAATATGCCAGAAAAATGCAAGGATTATTGGTAAAAATCAGTGTTTTCATGCCGAAAAAAAGAACAACTCACAAACAATGTGATTAGTTTGTGAGCAATTCAGTGTTTATTTTTTTATATATAACGGCTTTGGTGATGAGGTTCTTGTGTCTTTTATCGTTAAGACCGGGTGACTAAACTAGGCAATCAATTGATATTGTACTTTTCGATTTTAGCTCTCAGCGTATTGCGGTTGATTCCTAAAAATTTTGAAGTTTTCACCTGGTTGCCTTTGAATTTTTTTAGAACGTTAGCTATTAATATGGTTTCTATCCGGTCTATAACCTCGTCGTAAAAATCGGTTTTTTCTATATTTCCCATAGCGGAAAGTTTCATCGTTATAAGCTGTGAAATGAGAGAATCTATTTTTTCAAGCAGCTCATCTTCCGGCGTTAGCCTTTCAGACTGGTCGGTTTCAGCCGCCGGCTGCGAATAAGCGCCCGCTTCGGCCGTTTCGGTTTTAACGCCATCGGAAACCGCCTGTTTAATTGAACTTTGTTCGCCAGCCAGCGGCGCCAGGCGCCGGCCTTCGAATTTCGCTACGATTTCGGCGGGAAGATGTTCGAAAAGTATTGTATTGTCGCGGCAAATCGCAACCGCGCTTTCCACGACGTTTTTAAGTTCGCGTATATTTCCCGGCCAGTCATATTTGAAGAAAAACTCCATAACTTCGGGCGAAACGCTCAAAATCCGCTTGTTTAATTCTTTATTATAGGTGTCGATAAAATAATCCACGAGACTTTTAATGTCTTCGCGCCTTTCGCGCAGCGGAGGAATATGTATGGATATAACCTTCAGGCGGTGATAAAGATCTTCGCGCAGTTTTCCTTCTGACAGGGCCTTTTCAAGATCGATATTGGTGGCCGCGATTATTCTCGGGTCCACTTTGACCACTTCGTTTCCGCCGACCCGGACGATTTCTTTTTCCTGAAGGACGCGCAAAAATTTCGTCTGCATTTCAAGGCCCATTTCAGCCACCTCGTCGAGAAAAAGAGTTCCGCCGCTGGCGAGCTCGAACTTGCCTACTTTTTTATTTATTGCGCCGGTAAAAGAGCCCCTTTCATGCCCGAATAGTTCCGATTCGATAAGCGTTTCGGGAATCGCCGAGCAGTTGATGGCGATGAAAGACTTCTGCGCCCTGGGGCTGTTAGCGTGTATTACGCGCGCTATTATCTCTTTTCCGGAACCGCTTTCGCCGGTTATCATAACCGCGACATGGCTGTCGGAAATTTTGCCTATCAGCTTATACACTTCCTGCATTTTCGGGGAGTTTCCGATGATGCGGAACTCGGAGGCGCCGCCTGAAAAAATGCTCTCGCTCTGAGCTGCCGGAACGTTTGTAGTGATGAGGTCGTAAGCCGAATAGGCCTTTTTTATGAGCATTAATATGTTATCGTTATCGAAAGGCTTTTTAAGAAAATCATAAGCGCCGAACTTCATGGCTTCGATGGTTTTTTCCATATCCGCGAATGCCGTAACCACTATTACAAATGCGTTTTCCTTGACTTTTTTAATTTCCTTCAATAGTTCGAGGCCGTTCATTCCGGGCATTTTTATATCTATGACGCATACGGGCGGTTTATGCTGCTTAAACAATTCAAGAGCTTCAATGCCGTCGCGCGCTAAAATCGGCTCGTAATTATTTGTAGTGAGTAAATTTTCGAACGCCAGCCGGATCGTATTTTCGTCGTCTGCTACCAGAATTTTTGGCTTTTGAACGCTATTCAAGGTCTCCTCCTGTTTTTTTTACTTTAAGATAACACAACCCGGCACATAATGTCAAGACGGTTGAAAGTCAAAAAGCAAAATCAAAAAAGAGGCGTCAAAAAAAACACTTGAATATTGCATGGCGTCTATGTTATAATTTGCTGAAAAACTAAATGAAAAGGTGTTCACTAGAAAACGGAGTAAATCAGTCAATGGGCGATATAAACGATCAGGCTAATTCGATAAAAGAAAAACTAATAGGTTTTATGAAGACCCGTGAAATGGGCGATCCGATATTCAACAACACTATGCAGATGATAGCCAAGCTTAAAAACGCTCAATCGGAAGCGTTAAAGCTTTCCAACGACCTGAGCCAGAACCGCGAAAGTACGGTTCTTATCCAGGCCGCTCAGGCCGCGGCGGCGAAACTGCAAAAAATAGTGGACGAATGTGAAAACTACCTGGAGCCCAAATTGAAAACCAGCTCATCTGCGGCGGCTAAAAACGATAAGGTTATAGCCGTTCCCAAGGAGCTTACCTTCATTTCCATAGACGTGCAGGGGTCCGAAGATCTCAAGCAGGGCGAAGACGCAGCCAAGGTAAGCAAGGCGTTTTCCAATTATTTCGCTATGGTCGAAAAAATAATGCGCGAAAGCAGCGTCAAGAAGTACAGCTGGGCCGGAGACGGTTTCATAGCGTATTTCGACGCGGCCGAAAACGCCATAGTGGCGGCGATTTCACTGATTTGCTCGATGACCGTTTTCAATCTCACTCAAAATCCTCTGGCCAAGAACTTCCGCATCAGAATAGGAATATCCACTGGCGAAGATTATTTCGACGAAAAAAGCGAGATAGGTAAAATGACTTCTAAGGTCATAGATCTCGCCGGCTATCTTCAGAAGAAGGCCGAAATCAAAACCGGAGTGAAAACGCTCGCAAGGGCGCTGGTGTCAACAAACACTATTTTAAAGATACACAAGCATTTCAATTTTCAGCGCACGCTTAAGCTCGATAAGCAGCTCGTAGAGGCTGACGATTCAAAAAAAGTGCAGGCCATGAGCGCATTTGAAATAATCGTATAAATATTATAGAATAACCTTTCCAAACAGGCCGCCCGCGGGGCGGCTTTTTTTTTAGGCCGCCGCGATAAAATCAATCAAAAATTTTCGCTACGCATTTTTTTCGTATGAATTAATTGCGCGTTCCACGCGGCATCGGATCGTTTGCGCGGCCGCGGCATTTTTAAAACAGCCTGTTCACGATGTTTTTAATTATAATTTAAAACGCGGCATAACTTATGCTTTAAAAATAAATAAAGTTTTCAAGTAAGATAAAAATTAATAAACGGAGGTATTTATTATGTGCAGAGAAAATATAGTTAGAATGTTCGCGGGTTTTTTCATATTAGCCAGTCTCGCCCTCGCCCATTATTATTCCCCGCTGTTTTTGTATTTTACCGCTTTCGTAGGCCTCAATCTCTTGCAGTCGTCGTTCACTCATTTTTGCCCGCTTGAAATCATACTTAAACAACTTGGGTTCGAAGGGTGCAAAAATTAATAAAAATCTTATCCTGAGCCATTATATCCTTTGACAAACTGAAGATTTTATGTTATATTCATAATAATTTATATACCCGCCCACCGGCAGGCCATATAAACCTATAATTAAAGGCATTTTGATATATTATAAAATTTTTAAATAAGGAAGTGGTATCAGGTGGATATCCTTACGGCTAAAACCAATATAGAATCCGGCGATTTAACTAATCTCAAGGAAAGCGTCGATTTTTTGAAGGACGAAGGGACCGGCGAGCATATAGAGTTATTAAAACAGCTCAGGCTCAAGCTGCCTATTTACGAAACGGTCCTTCTCGAAAAAATAGATTCGGCGGTTGGCGCAATTACCGCGCGCGCCGTAAAAGAAAATATGCCTCAAACCGAACAGTCTGCAATATCTCCTTCCTCTTCTTCCCCCTCCGGTGAAGGCGCTCCTTCCGCCGAACTTGCGCCGCCCGAAAACGGCCTCGAAAACGCTTCGCCGGAATCGCGCCAGGACGCCAATTTCAATTCGAACGGTTCGGCCAAGCCCGGCGATTTTCCTCAGAACGAATATCTCGACAAAGTCAAAGACATCTGGGAAAAAGGCAAAAGCGCAGCTATTAAGAACGCCACTCTCATTAAATTAAAATCGCAGCTCAACACTATAAAAAACGACAAAATAGTCCAGCTCAAGCACCTCGGCGAAACCGCGCATTCCTGCTTCATGGAAAAGAGCTCCGCAATACCTTTTATAGACGAAGGAATCGCCAATATCAACGACATAGACCAGAAAATATCCAAAAAACAGGCCGAAGAAAAAGAAATAGAAGACAGCCGCGCCGAAGGCGGTTTCTGGAACGTAGTAAAATCTTCAATATCTAAATTCGCCGGCTACACAAAAATCAAGCTCGATATTTCGATACTTCAGAGCAACCGCGAAAGCAAACTGTCGGCTCTCGGCCAGCTTATTTACGACAGGCTCAACGAATGCGAAGCCGTTCTCGTAACTCACGCGCCGCTCGCCGACGTATTGGCCACTATAAAAGACCTCGACCGCCAGCGTGAAGAAAAAGAGAGCGAAATAGCCGAAACGTCCCAGCCGGAGTAAAGTTATTAAGTAATGTCTCAGTATTTGATTACATTTCTTGAAAAAAACGCCATGGAATGCAGGCATGATTATGCCCTGCGCGTCATACTGGCCAACGTTTATTTCATAAAAAACGAGCCTGAAAAAGCGCTTTCGATGCTTCGGACACTCGCGCGCGACGCGCTCAATTCCGATTACGGCGAATACGCTAACTTCACGCTCAATTTATATTCATGCTTCGACGACTCGAACCGCCCTTTTATCCAGTACCGTTCCTACGAGCAGATCGCCCAGGTTATATTCGATAAAAAGAATAAACACAAATGGGACGATAAGGCTATTAGCGATTATATCGCGCTGCTGAGGGGACGGGCGTCGGAAAAATGGGCGGCTTTCAGTTTTATCGAACTTCTCGAATATTATTTTCTCAACGAAGATTACGGCGAAGCCCTGAAAATAATCGACTTCATAACCGCCAACTACCCTCAGTCCTGGTGGGACGCCCGCGCCCGCGCACGCAGGCTGGATGCGGAGCACATGGAAATAATATCTAAAATAAGGCGTTTTAAAGAACTTACCAGGGTTATGGATTTCAAGAAAAAAAGCGGAACCCTGCAGGCTCAAAACGACGTGGATGAAAAGCTCGCGCTCGAAAACGAAATAAAAACCCTTACCGAAGCTTTCGAAGAAAACGTTATAAATCTCGCTCAAAGATATAAAAATTTTAAAATAGCCCGCGCGCCGTTTTTCAAGCTCTCGTCCATTTACGAAGAAGCCGGCAGCCAGCGCGACGTTTTAAGGGTGCTTTCCCACGTCAACAACAACTTTAACGAGTACCCCGACGGCGCCAGGGCGCATTTTGAAATAGGGATGTATTATTTCAGAAACGAAAATTATCAGCTCGCCCTCCAATTTTTCAACAACTACCTCACCAATTATGAAAACGGCCGCGAAACGGCTCAGGCCACGTTCATGATCGCAAAGACGCTCCAGGTGCAGAACCGCCTGCCGGAAGCCATGACGTTTTTTAAAAAGGCCCTGCTGGCAGGCGATCCGGTATGGTCTCGCGAGGCGTCGAACTCTGCTCTCGAAGTCTGCAAAACATATTACAACGCAAAAAAATACGATGAAGCGCTTACCGCGCTGGGCGACATGCGCGCTTCTAAGTTCGACGAGAGCGCCATGGCCGAAGCCGCTTATCTCGAAGGAAGCTGCAACCGGGAACTTTCCCTTCTCGCGCCGAACGCCGGGGAAGCTAAAAAATACCAGCAAAAGGCCGTGGATGTTTTTACTCACCTGGTCGAGCGCTATCCGGAGTCCGGCCAGTCTGCGCTGGCCAACGTTTCCCTCAACGAAATCCAGAGCGGACGCATCAACGATTCGCTGATGATAAGCAGGATATCCAACGCCATCGTCGTCCTCTTTTTCACCGGATTTTTCGTCCTGCTGGGCGTAAGCTATATGCGGCAGACCGAACCGATTTTTTATTTCATATTCGTGCTCCAGGCCTCCCTTCTGTCGCTGATAGTCTTTTTAATGATGACGTTCAAATTCTTCGGCAAGTTATGGGAATTGCTTTTCGGATAGAGCCGCCGTCAAAAAAATCCGCCCATGGCGGTTTTTGGAAAATAAATATGCGATCACAGACAAACAATAAATCAAGAAAGAAGATGAAACTATGCCACAGATCACCAAAAAAAAGAAAAACGCCGTAACTTTAACTAAAAATTCGATTGTCGGTATAATCGGAGCCGGAAAAATAGGTGAAGCTATAATTTCGGGACTTCTGGACCAGAAAGTAAAAAGCCGCTCGCAGATCATCGCTACGGCTAAATCGCGCGAACGCGCGGATTATATAAAAAAGAATTTCAACATAGCCTGCACCAACGACAATAAGAAGCTTATCGGCGAATGCGATATTATACTTCTTGCGGTAAAGCCGCAGGTCATCTCCTCCGTTCTCGCCGAAATCGCTCCAGGCATCAGGCCAGGTCAGCTGATAATATCGGTCGCGGCCGGAGTTACGACTTTCTTCATCGAATCTTTTCTCAGCGGCAAAAACCCTGTAATAAGGGCGATGCCCAACCTTTGCTGCCAGGTCAACGCCGGAATGACCGTGCTCTCGAAAGGCACCGACGCGAAAGACGCGCATATAGCTATCGCGGAAGAGCTGTTCAAGCCGGTTTCTAAAGTGCTCGTGCTCGACGAAAAGCATCTCGATTCTGTCACCGGCCTTTCAGGATCCGGCCCGGCCTATATTTACATAGCCATAGAGGCCCTGGCCGAAGGCGGAGTGAAGGTCGGCCTTCCGCGCGAAGTGGCAACGCTTCTGGCGGCTCAGACCGCGCTCGGCGCCGCGCAGATGGTGCTTAAAACCCATTCGCACCCCGCGCTTTTAAAAGACATGGTCACCACGCCCGCCGGAGTCACAATCGACGGAATTATGGAGCTCGAAGAAGGCAAATTCAGGGTGACGCTCATAAAAGCCGTAATGAAAGGCACCGAACGCTCCAAGGAACTCGTAAAGGCTTGATTTAAGTGTGTTTAGGCGCGCACTTTTTTTGAGAGCGCGGCCGCCCCGGTACGAAAAAGTTTTAAAGAATAAAAAACAAAGGAAATTGATATGAGCCGAAAACTAACCGCCCCAGCAATGAGTAAATGTATTTTGTGCTACAGCTGCATGATAGCATGCGCCAGAGTCAATTACCGCTCGCATTCGGTAACGCGCTGCGCTCTTAAAATCAGGACTGCCGGAGGAATATCCGGAAAATATGCGGCCGATATCTGCCGCAGCTGCGCCCATCCCACATGCGCTTACGTCTGCCCCACGCAGGCGATGGTCCCGAAAGAAGGCGGCGGCGCCAGGCTTATAAAAACCAGGTGCATCGGCTGCCGAAAATGCGTCGACGCGTGCAAAATGAAATACCTGGTTTTCGATGAAGAGATAAAGTTGCCTCTGATGTGCACGCACTGCGGAATTTGCGTAAAATTCTGCCCGCACGGCTGCATAACAGTCAAGACCGAAAAGGGCGGTGAAATCTAATGCTTTATCAGAACCATATCAGGGTCCTGTACATAGACCTTTACACAAAAAAAATCCGCTTCGAAAACCGCGAAGACCTCGCCGAATACATTGGCGGTTCGGGCGTCACTTCAAAGCTGTTTTCCGAGCTCGTCAATCTGGAAAAAGAGCCGCTGCACGCTGACCAGCCGATAATATTCGCCATCGGGCCCATGTCTACTGTTTTCCCGGTATGCACCAAGGCGGTCTGCTCCTTCTTCTCGCCG
>JAKPTH010000632.1 GCA_029571125.1 bacterium | reverse complement strand
CGCATGGAGCCTATAGCCAGGACTTTTTCGCCGTCGCTAACCACGAAGAGAAGCTCGTATTGCTTGCTCTGCTGAGGGGTCCAGTCGAATTTAGCTATGCCGCTGGAAGTGAGCTTGCATTCGCCGGCTTTGTTTTTCTCTACGACGCTGTCTTCATAGAATGTCACTTTTGATTTTTCAGGCGCGCCTTCGACTTTAACTACGATTTTTACAGGCTCGTATATGAGAGACGTTTTCGGGCTCATGTTCATCGACGTAATTTTTACGCCTGCCGCGCTTTCTTCGGACGTTTTGAATGTGCCCTGCGCGGTAAGAATTTGCGAGGCGTCTTTGACCGCCACGGATTCTATTTCAAAGTTGTATGTGGTGTTAGGCGTAAGGCCCGTAAGCGTGAGCTGATGGTCGAGCTGGTTGTCGGACGACTGCTTGCTCGTAGCCGAACCCGCGCCGGCCGCGCTGTATTTTACTTTGGTGGTGGACAAATGCGTGGTTTCCCATTCTATGGTGGCGCTATAAGGAGTTATTCCGCTTACTACCGGCCCGCTCACTATGGCATTCGGAGTGCTGTTGCTCGAATAATTGAATTCGACGCCGTCAGTCCATGTTTCGACGGTCTTGTCTTCGTCGGTCCGGAGCGTGTTTTTGCTGTAATACTGAAGATTCTGCACGGTGCTCGGCGACGGGTGCTTGAATTTATTGTTGATGCCGCATGAAATAACGCTTAAAGCGGGTTTCAGCTTGTTGAGATATCCCGGATCCGAAGAAGTTTTCGAACCGTGGTGGGCGACTTTGTAAACCGTGCTGGGGAAAAGGTTTTCCGGATTCACTTTCAGCATGTGCTCTTCGGCCTGCTTTTCGGAGTCGCCGGGGAAATGGTAAACTATATCTTTATACTGCAATCTTAAGGTTACCGAAAAATTATTGAGGTTTTCTTCGCCTTCGGTAGCCGAAACGTCGCCGTCCTGAGTGCTCATGTCTATGGATTCGCCCTGAAGTCCGTACCATTCGCGGGACGGATGGAGGATCGCCGCGTCGATTCCGTCGCCGAAATCGAGCTTGTCGCCTTTCCACGCCTTATACACTGGAACTTTGCGCTTTTTGAGCATGCTCATTATTTCCACATATATCTGAGTGACAGAAGGTTTGCTTTCGTAAACCGCGCCTATTTCGACTTTAGGAATGAGCTTGAGCATTCCGCCGATATGATCGCGGTGAGCATGTGTAATTATGAACATATCTATTTTTTTTATGTCGTTAGCTTCGAGGTAAGGAAGAATA
Source organism: bacterium (assembly GCA_029571125.1). Classification (GTDB taxonomy): domain Bacteria; phylum Muiribacteriota; class UBA9980; order UBA9980; family UBA9980; genus UBA9980. Next base: position 11,968 of record JAKPTH010000632.1, on the reverse strand, counting down.
TATTTTTCCGCCGCGTATTTGGTGTCGTCGCCGGCGTCTATCATTATGACCTTGCCGGAAGGCGTGCGAATTATGATGCAATCGCCCTGATCGACATCCAGAAAGGTAACTCTCAATAATTTAGAGTTTTCCAGAGCGTATGATACTTCGAATACTGAAAAGAACAATACTGCCGCCAGTAAAAGCGCAGCCAGCACCATTTTTTGTCTTAAATACTTCATACTAAACCCCCTTGTAATATATATATTGAATAAAAAAAAATAGCTTTTCGATAAAGAAAACCAGCTCAATTAATGAACCTATCTTGGTAACTGCAAAAAGCGAATTTTTTAATGAAATATAAACTATTTTATTTATTGTCATTTAATTTTACTTCATAAATATTGTTTTGTCAACATCATACCTAAAAAAATAATTAAAATAAATTCCTGAAAAAAAGAATTTTAAAAAGGTTGACAAACGCAAGTTATAGTGTTATAATTTATTGACTTTTTATGTAATCTCTTTGCTCCCGATGCGAATGCATGCATTAAACGGGGGCCAAATTATAGTCCAGGAGGAGGTGAAACATAAATGAAGGCATACGAATGTATGGTTCTCGTCGATCCCACATTCAACGAAGCGGATGTCGAAAAAATAATCGTCAAAGTTGAAGAGCAGATCCAGAAAAGCGGAAACGTATTAGACACCACCAATCGTTGGGGCAAACGCAAACTCTCTTATGAAATTAAGAAAGTTAACGAAGCTTATTACGTTTTATTCAATTACAAAGCTAACACGCAATTCAACGTCGAACTCGATAAATCGTTAAAATTTACGAACGGCGTACTGCGTCACATGATTATAGCCAGCTACGTAGAAAAGAAAAAAGCTCCGGCTAAAGCTATGCAGGCTATGTAATTAGCTCATGATTTTATTTTACACTATATTTTAAGGAAGGAGGCACATATTTATGGCAATGTCACAGGGTCGTGGCGGTTCGAGAGACGGCAAAAAAAGAATGATGCGCACACCGCGCTCAAAAGTCTGCATGTTCTGCAAAGACGGCGTAGACTATCTCGATTATAAAGACATCACCAGATTGAAAAAATTCGTCAACGATAGAGGCAAGATACTTCCCAGACGCGTAAGCGGCAACTGCGCCAAACATCAGCGCATGATCACCGTATCGGTAAAACGCGCCCGCGAAATCGCGCTTCTCGCTTTCGTAAGCGAAAGAGTGGCTTAGTATCCGCCGCCTTTTATTAATAAATCATTATTGAAAGCGGAGTTTAATGCAATTTCAATCAGGCGCCATGTCGCGCGTTAACGGATTAAACAAAACGACGCTCGGGGCGCTTTTTGCCGCGATACTCGTTGTGCTCTTTCTTATAAGCCGGTACCTGCCGGTAATCGGGACGATCTCCATGTTTTTCTGCCCGGTTCCGCTGGTTTTGATCCAGGTCAAATTCGGCGATATAAAAAACACCGCGCTAGTAGCGCTTGTCGCTACCGCGCTTGTCAGCGTGCTGACGGGAAGCCCTTTCGCCGCCTTCTTTTTTTTAATAGGCGTCGGACTCCAGGGCCTGGTGCTGGCTTACGCCATCGGCGCAAAGCAAACCGCTCTCAGGGCGATTTTCATATGCGCTATGGCCACTATGGCCTCCACTCTTGTTTTAATCACGGCGGTAGCGCCGATGATGGAGCTGAACATTTCCGTCAAAAAGCAGCTGGAAGTGATGTCGGAATCTTTCAAAAAGGCCGGCGAAGCCAACGTCGAATCGCTGAAAAAAAGCGGCGCTTCGGCCGAGCAGATCAAAAATATGGAGCAATTCTACGTCCAGGCGGCGGAAGCCGTCAGAGGAATGTATATTTACACTCCATTATTTCTGCTGGGTTCGGCCCTGATTTCGGCCCTGATCAATTACATGGCCGCGGCCATGGTGCTGAGGCGTCTTAATTTCGACGTTTCGCCCGTGCCGGCGTTCGAACGCTGGGGCATGCCGTGGACAGTTTTATGGGTTTTTATATGCGGGCTTCTGCTTATAAACCTTTCAGGCGGCGCTCAGACTGGCGGCGCGTCCGGTTATCTCAACCTGATCGGACTCAACATAAACGCCGCGTTTCTGATGTTGTTTTTTATAGACGGGCTGGCGGTCGTTCACTTTTATTTGATCCGTTACAGCGTTAATATGGCTGCAAGAATATTTTTGTATTTTCTGATTTTTTTCCATCCGCTGTTTTATATGACGGTCCTTTTTATAGGATTAGCCGATCCATGGCTGGATATCAGAAAACTTGAATCTGAAAATAATATAAACGAAGGAGGTTTAGATAGATGAAGGTTATATTGACCTCCGACATAAAAAATGTCGGTAAAAAAGGCGAAATTATAAACGTTAAAGAAGGTTACTATAATAACTTTCTGCTTCCGAACAATATGGCGGTAATAGCTTCGAGCTGCAACATGAAAAATCTCGAATCTACCATCAAAAACGCCCAGTTACGCGAACAGAAAGAAAAAGCCAAAGTCGCTGAAATATCGAAGTCCTTAAAGGATTTCAATTACGTTATCAAATCGAAATCAGGCCCGTCCGGCAAGCTTTTCGGTTCGATCACGGCTTCGGATGTCGCGCGTCTCATTAAGAACCTTACTAAATTCGATATCGACAAACGCAAAATCGAAATAGAAGGCAACGGCATCAAAACATTAGGCTCGCACGACGTTAAACTCAAACTTCACCCTGAAGTTGAAACGTCGATCACGGTTAATGTAGAAGCTGCAAACTAACGCGTACGCGTTGACCATATAAGCATAAGGCGGCGGGCGGTGTATCATACGCCGTCGCCTCTTGCTTTTTATAAGAGACTATTTTTTTAGCGTCAAGGTGTGAAAATGGCCCAGAAAAGCGAAGGCATTTCGCCGCAATATAAAACCCCGCCCAACAATTCCGAAGCCGAACAGGCTCTGCTGGCCTCGATGCTGCTCGACCGCGAGGTCCTCATTAAAGTCACCGACCTGATGAAGCCGGAATGCTTTTATCAGAAGGCGCATTCCATAATCTTCAAGGCCATGTTCGAAATATACGAATCGGGCTCCGCGCTCGATCTCGTCATCCTGTCGGACCACCTGCGCTCAAAAAACCTTATAGAAGAAGTCGGCGGATCGAGCTATCTGGTCGTAATGGCCAACAGCGTGCCGTCCTCGGCTAATTTTGAATCTTACCTCAAGATAGTTTATGAAAAATATCTTTTAAGAACGCTTATAAACTCAGGCAACCATATAGCCCGCCTGGGCTACGACGAATCAGAAGACGCGGACATGCTGGTCGAAAAGGCCGAAAAACTGATTTTCGGCATCACGCAAAACCGCATGGCGCAGGATTTCGTTTCATTGAAATCCCTCGTCAGAAACGTTTTCGACAATATAGAAAAGCTGTACAGGCGCAAAAGCCTGGTCACGGGCGTTTCCACGGGTTTTTACGACATGGACGCCATGACGGCCGGCTTTCAGCCTTCCGATCTGGTAATCCTTGCGGCGCGCCCGTCCATGGGAAAGACCGCGTTCGTCCTGAACCTGGCCACCAATATGGCCATGGGCGTCGGAGCCGGAGTGGGAATATTCTCCCTTGAAATGTCCAAGGAGCAGCTGGTGCATCGTATGATGTGCACCGAAGCGCGCGTGTCTTCGCATAAGGCCCGCACGGGGCAGATCGACGGCAGCGACTGGTCAAAATTCGCCACCGCGGCCGGAAAGCTCAACGAAACCCCCATATTCATAGACGACACGCCCGGCCTCACGTTTTCTGAACTGCGCTCCAAAGCCAGAAAGCTTTACGCCGAGCACAAGGTGGCCGTCATAATCATCGACTATATGCAGTTAATGCAGGGACGCGCCTCCAAAGACGCCAACCGCCAGCAGGAAATTTCGGAGATATCCCGTTCGCTCAAGGGGCTCGCGCGCGAGCTCAGCGTTCCCGTCATCGCCCTCTCCCAGCTTTCCCGCGCGGTGGAACAGCGCCCCGACAAACGCCCGATGCTTTCCGACCTTCGCGAATCGGGAGCCATAGAGCAGGACGCCGACGTCGTAATGTTCATCTACCGCGACGAATATTACACCAAGGAAGAATGCAAGGAGCCGGGCGTCGCCGAAATTATAATCGCCAAGCAGCGTAACGGCCCCACCGGAACCGTCAAGCTCCGCTTTTTCAGGGACGACATGCGCTTCGCCAATCTCTCTCACGCGCACGAACCCCCAAGATAGCGCGTCTTAAAATGATTAAAGCCGAAAAAATAATAAAATCATATCCCGGCCCGGCCGGGCCCAAACTCATACTCGACGCGGTAGATTTTTCAATGGCCGGCGGCGAAATTTGCGCCGTTTCGGGGCCGTCCGGCTCCGGAAAATCCACGCTGCTAAATATTTTAGGGCTGCTTTCAAAGCCCGATTCGGGTTCGCTGGAAATCAATTCACGCGACGTGTCGTCGCTTTCTCACGCCGAAATTTTAAAATTCCGAAACGAGCGGATAGGTTTCGTTTTTCAGCACCACTTCCTGATACCCGAGCTGAACGTATGGCGCAATATCGCCTATCCCGGGGCGCTCAGGGAAAACGGCTTCGCCGCGGGGCTGAAAGAACGCGCAATGGAGCTGGTCGAATTTTTAAAGCTGGAGCATATAGCCGAAAGTTATCCGTCCACGCTTTCGGGCGGGGAATCGCAAAGAATAGCAGTGGCCCGTTCGGTTTTTAACGCGCCGGATATTCTCATAATGGACGAGCCTACCGGCAGCCTCGATCTGGAAAGCAAAAGCGACGTCATGAACCTGGTTCTCGCGCTCAACCGCGTTTCCGGCATAACCGTCATAATAGCCACTCACGATGATTTCATTAAAAAGCAGTGCGGCAGGATTTTTGAATTGACGCACGCCAGATAAGCCTTATATACTTTTCTTTATTTTTAAAAGTTCGCTCAAAATCTCTTCCACGGCGCCGTGCGAGGCTATCTGCCTGAACGTGTCGCCGTTTTGCCAGAAATCGCCCAGCGTCTTCGCGCCGGCTTTTTCGTATTCCACCGCCTGAATGAGCATTTCGAGCTTGTCGGCCGCTTTGACGAGGCGGCCTTCTTTGGATTCGCCTTTTTCGAATTCGAGCCACAGATCGGCGTATAAGCCGCCGGTCATAAAATCGAGAGGCGCCGTCATGTCTTTTACGGCGGCGTGTTCGGCGCGCGTTTTAACATCGGAACCGATATATTTTTGCGCCGGATAAGGAATATCGCCGGTGCGGCATTCGCTTATTTCATGCAATACGGCCATGCGCATGACCTTTTCAAAGTCGTAACGCTCCTGCGGCTCTTTAGCCAGGGAATTTATATAGTCGCAAAGCGTCATCGCTATAAGGTTAACCCTGTAGCAGTGGTCGGCTATGGATTCGCAATCGGGAATGTTGCGCCACAGCCAGCCCGTGCGCGGAACTTTTTTCAATATGCCCAGTTCGAAAAAAAGGCCCAGTATTTTTTCGGCGTTACGGCCTTTTTTAGAAGCAGGCGCCGTTTTATTTTTTTTTACCGTTTTATTCATAAACTCCATCGCTTTCAATGCCCCACGGGGCGTTTATTCGTCGGCGTATATCTCTTCGTCGCTTCCCGGGCCGCCCGAAAATAGCCCGCCGGCGTTATTTTTCCGCGCCGCGCCGAAAACGGCTTCGGTCATGGCGGCCGCGCTTTCGTTGACCATTTCCGCGGCCTTTATTCCGCCGTCCGCCGCCTTAAGGCCGGCGCTTTCTTCGGCCTTTCCGGCGTCCTGCTTGAGGTAGGCTTCATAATTTTTGAGCACTTTCAGTACATAATTCTGCGTCTCGGCGTAAGGCGGTATTCCGCCGTGGCGTATGACCGCGTTGGGACCGGCGTTATACGCCGCCAGCGCCAGCTTTAAATCGCCTGAAAATTTTTCGAGCATCTGTTTTATATAGCGCGTGCCGCCTTCGACGTTCTGGTTGAGATTGTATGGGTTTACGCCGAGCTCGCTGGCGGTTTCCGGCATCAGCTGCATAAGCCCTATGGCGCCTTTGTCGGAAACGACCTTAGGATTGAAATCCGATTCCACGGCCATTATCGCAGAAACCAGAAGCGGGTCTATCTCGTGCCTGCGGCTGTTTTCTACTATAATCGATCCGATTTCAGAGCTCATTGCGGTATTTTTTATATCGAGGCCGCTTCCAGACGCCGCGCCGGCGCGCGAGCCCGCCTGGGTTTTAGACTGCTTCGCGCTGCGCTTGAGCGCCTCTTCGTCGTATGTTATTTTAGGCATTTTTACGCTCACTTCGGCCATGGGATTTTTTATTTTACCGTCCGGCCGCCCGTCGGAAGCGCGGGCGGTTATCCCCGTTATATTTTCCTGAAGACGGTTTTGAGCGTTTTTGAGATACGCGCTGAAAGCGGCGCCGCCCGCTAAAGACGAAATGCGCTGCTTTATGGTTTCTATACGCCCTTCTATACGGGCGATTCTGTTCATTAAAGTGTCTACGGACATGATTATTTTTTATAGTCTTTTATGATGTTGACGTAGCTCATGCAGTTTTCGGAAATCGATTTTATTTCGGCTTCGCTGAGCTCCCGCTTGACTTTAGCCGGGGAGCCCATTACCATTACGCCGTCGGGTATGACGGCGTTGGGCGGAACGAGCGAGCCCGCGGCTACTACGGTGTTTTTTCCCACCACGGCGCCGTCGAGCACAATGGCGCCTATCCCTATGAGCGAGTTATCGCCGATTTTAGCGCCGTGTATCATGGCGAGATGCCCCACGGTTACATAGTCGCCGATGTGAACGCCGAGCTCGTGCGTTACGTGCAGAACGACTCCGTCCTGAATGTTGGAATTATTCCCGAGCGTTATTTCGTTTATATCTCCGCGAATGACCGCTCCGGGCCATACGGAAGAGTTTTTGCCGATCTTTACCCGGCCGATAACGCATGCAGCCTCGTCGATATAAGAACTGCCGTCTATCTGCGGTTTGAAGTCGAGATAATTTCTAACTGACATGATCGATCATCCTATCGTAAAAAATTTAATTCGCTTATATTATATACCATTCCGCCATTATTAACAAGATTTTTTTGCTTTTTTGTCAAGTTAAAGTTAAAATATCCGGTTTTTAATTAAGTAGAAATGCCGGGGTTTTTAATTTTTGCTTCGGCGCCTATAAATTTTAAGCTCATTATTTTTTCGCCCTTGACGAAAGTCATTTTATCGATTATAATTAAAGCGACAAAATAACAACGGTGATTTCGAGTTTTATTTTTTTAATAAATTTTTTAAATTAATGGAGGCATTTATTATGAAGCAAAAGCTGTTTACCTTCTTTTTAATACTGGCGTTTTCGTTCTCAATACTTGCGCCCGCGGGCGCGGCCCAATCGAGCGGAAGTTTTTTAAGCGATATGATAAGCCTTACCAGCGGCCTTTCCAGCTTTTTCGGAAGCGCCATGCAGAGCATGACGCAGGCCATCGGCTATTTAACCGGCGGCGTCCAGGCTGCCCATCTTTTTCAATCGGGCACCAATATAGTTAACGGCATGCTGGTTAACGGCCCCAAACCGCCGCAGATACCTCTTCCTCAGGTAATCATGCCGGGCGCAAAGCCGCCGGCTCCGCAGGCTTCAGAAACCCCCGCCGCGGCTCAGTCGCCGGATTCCGACGCTTCGGCTTCAACGGCAGGCAGCGCGCCGGCCACGTCTGGCGAAACCCCGGCCCAGGGCGCCGATGTATCTCCGCAGTACATGTCTAACGAAGACTTTTCAACTTTATTAAAAGGTTATAATTCGCTTTCGATAGAAGAAAAAAATCTCGTCAATCAGATGAAAGCCGAACCCGAAGACGCCGCAATAAAAGAACTCTACAATCAGGTCCAGACGGCTAAACTCGAAAAATCGGCTAAAATAATAGCGTCGCTTAATTACGACATAGAAAAACAGCAATTTTCAAAATTGAACCTTCTTATAGACTATATCAATACCACCGGCCCTCAAACGGTGAAAGTGTTCGCGCAGATAATCGATTCCGCCCGCGGCAAACTCCAGTTCTGCCTTATCGAAGCTAAAAAATACGGCCTCAACATGGATATAGAAATCATCGAAGGCAAGCTTAAGCTCGTAATGAGCTTAACCACGGGCAGCTTTATCCCCTCCGCGCCTCCCGCTTCGGCTCCCATGAGCGAAAAGCCTTCTGCGCCAGCGGCCGCGCCCAAACCTTCGGCTTCCGGCGAAGGCGATAACTCGGGCAACAGCTCGCGCCCGACGGATTTCAGCGCCGAACCCTCAATGTCCATGAACGAAAATATCGTAACGGAAAATAAAACCGGCGAAAAAACATCCGCAAAAGCTAAAAAAACCTCAAAGAAAAGAGCCGCGCGCAAAGCGCCGGCCGCAGCCGAAACCAAATAATATCGAACTATCCGTAATCACATATCACAGAAAATCCTTGAAAAGCAATTAATTAAACACTTTATTTTAAAAGGGAAGACGGGGCAGAAAACCCCTTTCTTCCCTTTTTAATTTCTTCGCCTTACAATAGCCTGAAGCTTTATTCCGGTGATTTGTTTGAATATGGCGAAATAGAAAAATAGGTCAGCTCCGGTAGGATCCGCGGTCGCCGCCGAAAGCCTCTCGATCAAAAGAATTTAATAAGCGCGAAAGAAAAGGCGCACAGCGCGATCCAGCAGACGAGGCCCAAAAAGATCGGCCGGCGTCCGTTTTTAAAAAGAGCCGAAAGGTTGGTGTTCAGCCCGATGGCCGCCAGCGCCGCTATCACCAGAAATTTTCCGGCGGACGCCAGGCCGCTGAAAATTTCGGCATCGACGTTTTCGGCAAAGACGGTCCTTGCGAGCGAGGCTAACGCGAACGACGCTATGAACCATGGAAATATCTTTTTAACGTCATATCCGCCGCCGCCTCCGCAAGCGCGCGAATAAAAAAGCGATATCAGAAACGTCACCGGAATTATCATCAGAGTTCTCGTAAGCTTGACTATGGCCGCAAGGCGGCCGGCTTGATCGCTGAAAGTGAATCCCGCCGCCATAACGGATGACGAATCGTTGATGGCCGTGCCGGCCCACATTCCAAAAGCGTGATCGCTCATCTGAAGAAAGCTTCCTATGAGCGGAAAAACGAAGGCCGCTATTATATTGAAAATGAATATGGTTGAAAGCGAATGGATTATCTCTTCGTCGGCGGCCTTTATCACCGCGGCGGTGGCTATGATGGCCGAACCTCCGCAAATCGAAGTTCCGGCGCCTATTAAAAGCACCGTGTTAAGGGAAAGCTTGAGCATTTTTCCAAGAAATAAAGCCAGCGCCATTGTAAAAGCTATCGTAGTCGCCATCAGCGCCAGCGAATTGCCGCCGACCTTCAGAACGTTGTTTATGTCGAGCTCGAAGCCTATCAATATTATCGAATACTGCAGCAGGTTCTTAGACATATCCTTGAACACCGACTGCGCCCCGCGCGACTGAAAATATCCAGAAAGCATTATGCCTGCGATAATTCCAAAAACGGGTCCGCCTACCACCGGAAAAACTCCGCCCATGAATTTAGCCGCAAGCGCTATTAAAAATATCACCGATGAAAGAAAAATGAAATCCTTTTTTTCGACGCCCATTTTACACTCCTCGTTTTTTGATCGCATATCGACGGCGCACCGGCCCGTTCCGCGCCACCGTTAAGGCTCTAATTGCCGGGCACATTTTTTTGGTCAACCGTGTATATGATAACTCCAAAAATATCATTTGTAAAATTGTATTATTTTATGATATATATAAGTAAATACCTATAATTAATTCGTTAGCTACATTTTTATGGCGGCGATATACGGAGGATTCATTATGACATTGAGGCATTTGAAGATATTTTTGCGAGTATGCAGGGAGCTCAATATGACGCGGGCGGCCGAGCTTCTTTTCATGACCCAGCCGTCAGTGAGCCAGGCGATATCCGAGCTGGAGGAGTATTACCGTGTAAAGTTATTCGAAAGGATAGCCAGAAAAATATATATCACGGAAGACGGCTACAGGCTTATCGCCATAGCCGGCGGCATAGTCGAGCTCTTCGAAAAAGCCGACGCCGAAATCCGAGATAAAACCGGCCGGCAGAAGATAAGAATAGGCGCGAGCGTAACCATCGGCACTTATATACTCAACGACATTTTAAAAAAAGTGAAAGCAACCGGCGACATCGATGTAGAGTACGTTATAGACAATACCAAAAACATTGAAGATATGATATTGACCGCCCGCCTCGACGCCGCCCTGGTGGAAGGCGATATAAAATCCCGCGACATAATCGCCGAACCGTTCATGGACGACAGGCTCACGCTGGCGTGCCCTGCCGGAAGCGAGCTGGCCGCGAGAAAAAAAGTGAATATGAAGGAACTCGAAAATTATAACTTCATAATAAGAGAGCAGGGCAGCGGAACGAAGGAGCTCATAGAAGCGCTCGCGCGGAAAAACAAGGTAAATCTGAAAATAATCGGCGTGGCGAGCAATATCGAAGCGATCAAAAACAATATCATCGGCGGCATAGGCATATCGATACTGCCGGAAATCGCCATGACTCGAGAATTAAACGACGGAAAAATCGCGGCCGTGGATCTTGCGGGCGTGAATTTAAAAAGAAAATTCCGCATAGCGCGGCATAAAAGCAAAAATGTCGGCGGAGCGCTAAAAACATTTATGGAATGCGCCGTAAACTTTTCAAAAAGCTTCAGCGCACAGGCGAAATGCCTTTGAATAAAAATATTTTTTCTCATCCTGCTTCTTCTGCCGATAAATAAAAGGCGTTTTTTATGAAGCCGGATTAAAGAAGAAACAAAATAGCAAGAACGGTCCAAAAAAATAAATCGGTAACTGTTATAATAAAGAACGTCAGACTGACCAATCTATTACGGAGCTTAAAAATGGATTATTTCGAAATGATTCAAAGAGTGCTCGACTATATCGAGATGAACCTTAACGACAAAGTCTCGCTGGAACGGATATCGGAGGCGGCGTGCTTTTCGCCGTATCACTTTCACCGCATATTCAAGGCGATGGCGGGCGAATCGGTCGGCGAATATATGCGAAGGCGGCGCCTGAGCGAAGCTTCGAAAAAACTTCTTGAAACGAGCGAACGCATAATCGATATTGCGCTCGAATTTCAGTTCGAATCACAGGAAAGCTTCACCAGGGCGTTCAAGAAGGTCTTCAAGACGACGCCCGGCCGCTATCGCTCAACCGGAAGGGCGCTCGTAGAATTCGAGCGCGCAAAACTCAACGTCAATTTTTTAAAGAATGTCAAAGGAGTAAAAGCGATGGAACCTAAAATAGTAGTGAAAAAAGAATTCAAAGTGGTCGGAATGCGCGGTCAGACCTGTCTTAAAAACAACGTGATTCCGAAGATGTGGGAAAATTTCTTCCCGCGCATGGGCGAAATCATAAACAGGATAAATAAAGACACTGCATACGGCATATGCGAATGTTCCGATATCGGCGAAACGCAATTCAACGACGAAACGCTGTTCAACGAGCTCGTCTGCGTCGAGGTCGACAGGTTCGACGCGATTCCGAAAGCGATGGTATGTAAAACGATACCCGAGCAGAAATATGCCGTTTTTACCCACCGCGGCCCTCTTTACAATTTAAGGCAGACTTACGATTATATCTATAAAACCTGGATACCGACATCGGGCTATCAAATGGCCTTCAAGGACGATTTTGAACTGTACGACGGCAGATTCAAGGGGATCGACGACCCCGGCTCCGAATTCGATATCTATGTCCCGATAAAATAACCCGGTAGATAATCAGTCACTTAAGTTTCGCACCCTAAAAGGTTTATAAAATCGTTAAGCTGTATTTTCTAATTTGTGATTTAAAATTAGGTACTGATACAAATTCGTTGTTTTCAAATGATTTTAGCAATTCTTGTTCTTCGGGATCTAAAACGTATGTTTTTTTCATAT
>JAKPTH010000631.1 GCA_029571125.1 bacterium | reverse complement strand
GTTATTTGTTTCATAAGAAAGTACGTCCTGGAAACGATAATAAGCGTTATAAACAGTTCCGCGGAACCGGCCGCGCTTGCATTCGGCATAGAAGAGCTTTTCCTGATGCACGGCATAAGCGAAACGGAAATTATTTTCGATTCCACGGCACATGAATCGCCGGAATTGATAAGCCCCAACGAAGGAGTAAAAACCTCCGCCGGCCTCAAGAAATTTAAACGCTCGCCTGAAAGGCCGCCCAATAAAATGGCTCTTTCAAACGGCCGCCTGGAGCTGTTCGTAAATCCGGAAAGTTCTATGGTGGCTTATATCAGAGAAGAACGATAGATGGAAGCTATCGCGTGAAAAACGATTATTCCGCACGCCGTGGAAAGGTTGAGCGAACGCACTTCGGAATTGAGGGGAATCCTGACCGTAGCGGCGGCATGGCGTTCGAGCAGCGAAGCTTCTATGCCTGAGCTTTCGGGGCCGAAAACGATATAATCCCCGGGCCGGTATTTATAATCGAAATAAAGGCTGCGGCCGTTAGTGGATGTTAATATTATGGCGGGCTTTTCGCCGTCCGGCCTTGTCTTTACAGATTTTTCGAATTCTTCGAAATTTTCGTGGCGCTTTATGTCGAGCCGGTCCCAGTAATCCACGGCCGCCCGTTTGAATTGGCTGTCGGTTTTTATATCGAATCCGGGCTTGCCCACTATATGAAGCTTCGTGCCGCTGGCGTAGCAAAGCCTGGATATATTTCCGGCGTTAGGCGCTATTTCCGGCCTGATCAATACGACGTTCAGGCCGGCGGTTAAGATTGCGTCGTCATGGGCCGGGGCGTTAGATATGTCTTTTGCGCTGTACCAGTTCATACGATGATTATACCATACGGCGGGCTATCTTTCAATTACTTTTTATTGACATAATCGCTTATTTAATTTATAATACAGCAAAATATTTATCAAAGTAACTCAGCAAAAATTCAGGGAGGTAAAGTAATGAGGTTAAAAAAATTAATTCTCGCGCTGGCGATACTGCTGTTATCGGCAAATCTCGCGGCGGCGAAGCCCGGCGTAGTATCCGAAACTCTGCCCAACGGCGCCAAGGTGTATGTTTTAGAAGATAACAACAGCCCTCTGGTCGCCATTCAAATCTGGATCAAAACCGGAGCGGTAAACGAAAGTTACAGAACCCGCGGCATGTCTCATTTTTTAGAGCACCTGCTCTTCAAGGGCACCAACAAGCGCAAAGTCGGCGAAATCGACCGCGAACTCGACTCTATCGGCGCCACCAATAACGCGGCCACTTACTATGATTACACTTTTTATCAGGCCACTGGCGCTTCGTGCTATTTCGATAAAATGCTCGAAATAGAAGTCGACGGCGTTTTAAATTCGTCTCTTCTGCCTGAAGAAGTCGAAAAAGAAAGAAAAGTCGTAATCGAAGAAATTAAAATGGGCGAAGACAGCCCCTACCGCGTAATGTTTAAAAGCATCCACAAAGGGCTTTTCGACAATCTCAATTACGCCTATCCGGTCATCGGATACGAACAGGTCATCCAGAACGTTCCACGCGACGTTATATACCAGTATTACAAAGAAAAATACCATCCCAAAAACATGTCGTTCGTAGTAGTCGGTAACATCAAGCCTGAAGCCGCGATCGCCAAAATCAAAGACGCGCTTAAAGATATAACCACCGAATATCTGCCTAACGAACCTCTCGATTCAACCTACGAATCCAGACTGGAAAAACCGCGTTTTGAAAAAATCGCCATGGACACGGAAAAATCTTATGCGGCTATAGCTTACCGCGGCGTTTCCGCTTCGTCCGAAGACGCTCCGGCTTTTGAAGTGCTCAATACGATATTAAGCGCCGGCACTTCTTCGCGCCTCAACTTACTCTTAAAAGAAAAAAACAAAATCGTAGAATCGATATCCTGCGCCAACTGGAACTTTGCTTCCAGCGGAGCTTTCGTCGCATTCATGATAATGGACCTTAAAAACTTCGAAAAAGCGCGCGAACTTTTCTTCAGCGAAATCGAAAACGTGAAAAAAGGCGCCATAACAGACGAAGAGCTCATAAAAGCCAAGAACCAGATCGAAACCGCTTTCGTACTCGCGCACCAGAATTACGAAGGCATGGCCGAATTCCTCGGTGAAACCGTCACCATATCCAATGTCGAAAAATACAACACTTTCATGGAAAGCATAAATAAAGTCAAAAAAGAAGACGTAATCGCATGCGCCAATAAATATTTAAAACCTGAAAGCCACCTGATAGTGGTTATCGAACCTAAAAAAACTGAAAAAAAAACGGAGGTAGGTAAACTTGAAAAAAAATAATTATAAAATTAACGCCGCGATAATACTTTTAATTTCCGCATTCGCATTTATGCTTTCTATAACTTCGCCGATAACGGCGGCGCAGAAACCGTTCGACACCTCGCACGGTTCGCTTTCAATAGAAGGCGTCAACGCGCCGGCGAAACCGGCTGTTGCGGCTAAACCGCAGGCCGCTTCGGCCCGTCAGGAAGCCCCGGCGCAAACCTCTGCCGCGCCCGACGACGAAGCCATAAAATCGCTGGTCGATCAGATAAAAAAAAGCAGCGCCATAACGGAAGCCACGCTCGCTAACGGAATAAAAATCATCTACCGCAAAAACACTTCTTCCGATCTCGTGGTTTTAAAGCTTTCCTCCAAAGCGGGTTCGGTATATGAAACCGAAAGCAACAACGGCGTTTCATGCCTTTTATTCGATCTCATAAAAAAAGGCAACGCTAAAATGAACGCCGAACAGATAGCCAGAAGCATCGAGCAGACGGGCGCTTTTTTAAATACCGAAGTAACTAAAAATCTGGGTACCGTAACGTTAGTGTCCACCACCAAATCTTTCGAGAAAAATTTCGACATTTTAACTGAATGCGTTCTCACTTCTAATTTTCCTCCGGCCGAAGTCGAAAAGGAAAAGCAGTTTTTAGTCGGCGCCCTCAAAGCCGAAAACGATAAAATGGACGCGGCGTGCGCGAAATTATTCTATAAAACCATGTTCAGCGGCCATCCTTACGCCCTGCATCATTACGGCAGCGTGGAGTCCGTGCCTAAAATAACTAAGAACGATATAGCCAAATGGCATAAAACCATATTCACTCCGGCAAATATGACGTTCGTCGTCGTAGGAAACGTGGAGTTCGATTATGTAAAAAAAGCCGTCGAAGCCAGATTCGGCGCGATGAAAGCGGCCGAAGGCGCGCTTAAGATATTCGATGACGCCAATAAAAAGATCGCCGAAGGCGTAAAACCCTTCACCGCTCCAAAAGAATCCAGAGAATTTAAAGACAAGGCGCAGGCATTTATTTATTACGGCTTCATAACGGAAGGCGTTGAAAGCAAAGACTACGGCGCGCTTAAAATGCTTTCCACCGTCCTGGGCAGCGGCATGAGCTCCAGGCTTTTCCACAACCTTCGCGACAAGGAATCTCTCGCTTATCAGGTGACGGCTTATTACCAGACTCTCCGCGGCAATTCGGCTCTCATAGCCCTCATGGGCACGCAGCCCGAAAAATACGAGCAGGCGGTAGCCGGCTTAAAGCGCGAAATCGAAGTATTTAAAAACGAGCTTATCACCGAAGAAGAGTACAGCCGCGCAAAAAACAAGCTGGTCGGCTATTACGCTCTTCAGAGAAACACCATGGAAGACCAGGCCGAATTTTTGAGCCTCTGGGAAGGCCTCGGCCTCGGCGCTAAATTCGAAGACGAATATCTGCAAAACGTCCTCGCTCCCACGCGCGAAGATATAAGACGGGTAGCGCAGAAATATTTCGATTCCAGCAAATTCGTTTTAAGCGTTATTTTTCCCGAAAACAAAGTAAAAAAAGACAAAACGGCGCCGGCCCCAAAAAGCGTTAAATAAAAAGGCTTTATATAGCGTTATCGCATCGCGCCGATAAAAAACTATCGAGCCGGGAGCGGAGGACTTCCTTTCGCTTCCGGCTTTTTTAAAACATCCATGACGGAAAAGGCGGTCGATTTAATGAGTTCAGGCAGCGGCATTTACCATATAGTATTCAGGGCGGACA
>JAKPTH010000613.1 GCA_029571125.1 bacterium | reverse complement strand
AAATTTAATTTAATCGACGACAATGATATCATCGAAATAGGAGATTATCGCCTCAAGTGCATTGCCACGCCGGGGCATACCGAAGGGCATATCTGTCTTTATGATGAAGATAAAAAAATATTATTTTCCGGCGATCACATTTTATACGACATCACCCCGCATATCGAATCATGGTCTTATCAGATAAACTCCCTCAAAAACTATATGGAGAGCCTGGACAAAGTTTACCATCTTCCGGTGGATATTGTTCTGCCCGGGCACCGCACATTCTTTAACGACCTAAAATCCAGAATAGATGAATTGAAGAAGCACCACTTAATTCGCGCCGACGAGGTAATGGATGTTTTAGGGCGCACGGAAAAAAACGCCTACGATATCGCCGCCGGCATGACCTGGGATATTGACTGTGAGAATTGGGAAGATTTCCCCATCGCCCAGAAATGGTTCGCCACCGGCGAAGCCATCGCGCATTTGCGCTATCTCGAAAGCGAAGGGCGCGTCAAAAGAAAAACCGATAAAAATATCATTACTTTTTCCCCGGCAAATAATTAACCGAATAACAAAATCGCCGTCAGGCTTACTTGCCGGATATAGCGTAATTATTACGAATATCCGTTCGCTTCATTAAGTATTTATATAGCCGAAATATAAGAGAATTTGACGCAGGCTGCGAGTGCCATGTTTATTATTGTCCATGATAAAATTCTATGATAAGCGAAAATAAAGCAATTCATTTTAATAAAATGATAAACCAACATAAGGAGGGGGTATGAAAAAAATTAATTTTTTAATTGCATGCATGATTGCTTTGTTTGTGGTAGCGGGAGCGGGAATTTGCCTGGCGCAGGATAAAGTAGACCTGAACGGAACATGGGATTTGGATGTTAAGGCCGATTCCGGCCAGACCGGCGCGCCAATTTTTGTTATAAAACAGACTGGCGATAAATTAACCGGAACATACAAGGGATATTTCGGCGAGGCGCCAATGACAGGAAGCGTCAAAGGAAACACCTTCGAAATGACCTATACCATGCAGGGCCGCAAAACGATTTACAAGGGAAAAGTTGAAGGCAATAAAATGTCCGGCGATATCGATTGGGACGGCGAGGAAAAGGGCAAATTTACCGGAGTAAAGAAATAAATTTAGCTCTATACATAATTATAAGACAATAAGCTTTTCACAAGCAGCATGAATAAAAAAGGTGCAATGATTAAAATTGCACCTTTTTTCTTTTTTATATCAAGAAAAAAGTTTTTCTTATAATCAAATCAATCCCTGGTTGAAAAATTTTTTAAATGTCGCGTCGATTGTTTTTACGGCGCCTTCCGCCTTGGCCTCGAAGTTTACTTTGGTGAACGGAATTATTTGCTCCTCGGATTGAACGTAGCCCGCGTAATGCCTTTCCACGCCTTCCTCAATCATGATAATCGGCCGGTGGCCGAAGGCTAAAGCGGCGGCTTTTTCTTCAAGCACCCAGCTGTTGGCCGTATAATTTCCGTCTTTAAGCGCATGTTGACGGGTCATAATCGCGATAAAAAAACCGCTTTTCTTAATTTTCGCCAAAACGTCTGAAGAAATTTTTCCCAGATCACTGTTTTTTGCCGTAACCCAGAAATACTTTTGCCTTTCTATTATTTTCTTCAGGCTTTCCAAAAGCGGGTCTTCGGCAAACCGATGCGCCAGATAAATATGCTGATTCCTGGCGTAATTTGACTCGACGCCGGCAACCTTAACTCCTTCCTTGGTTTCAACAAGAGTTTTTTCTTTTTCCGTTATGGTATTGAGCAAAAGCGTGTAATAAGGCTGGCCGTTTTCGGAACTCAAATGAATTTTGGCCATTTTCAAATCATCCAGCGGAATCGCCGCGATGGTGGAAAAATTACCCGTCTTTAAAGCTTCAGCGAACTTATTTTTAATCGTCAGATATTTTTCCGGAATTGACATAACAAATCATCCTCTTAAGTTGATGTAGCAAAAGATCTTATAACTTAATTCCCTGCTTTACGCTTATA
>JAKPTH010000603.1 GCA_029571125.1 bacterium | reverse complement strand
GGAATAAAAGGCTGAGTGTAATCGTTCATTACCAGGTCGTTAAAATACTGAAGGGCTAAATTTTTGTAATTTACTTCTTTAGCCATCGGCATCGCGTATCTTTCCATGTAAAGTATCGCGAGCATGAACTTCGCATGCACCCTGAAATCTTTGAGCGCGGCCGCGAATTTAGGGTCCGCGTACGTGCCGATATATTTCTGGTCGATGGTGGCTTTAACGGCTATTTCTTCGAATATCAATTTAGCCTGATTGAACGCTGCTTCGATTTCAGTGGTAGAGAAATTATTTCTGTAGTAGAGACGGAGTTTTTCCATCAAAGATATAGCTTTGGAGAATTCGGCGCCCGGTTTTGCAAGATTTGCGTCCATTGGTCCGAGCGTGGATATGTTCGAGGTCACGTCGTTTAACATATCGCCGGCGGCGTTGGAGAATTCCGAGTTGGGGAATTTAAGTTTGAAAAGTTTGAGCCTTTCCATAACTTTTGTTTTAACCGTGTCATCCGCCGTAGTCATGAGTTTGAATTTATAGAACAAGCAATAGCCGCTATAGTAGAGGGCCGCTTCTTTCATTTTAGCGGTAATTTTAACGTCGGTCGATTTATACGATTCGTCGAATTTTACGAAGGCTTTGTCGAATTCAGCCATAGCCTGTGAAGACTGGCCGTCGAAATATAACGTTTCAGCGCGTTCGAGAATTTTTTCGGCGGTCTGATATATCGTGCCGGCTTCTACTACAACGCCCGCCATTTCCTTTTCGAAATTTTCCATTGTTTTGAGCATCTGGGTTATTGCGAACTGGAGATGAGCGTATTCCGCGTCATAAATGCTGCTCTGGATATTCAAGAACACTTCTTTGGCTTTAGCTATTAATTCTTTGTTCTCCATATTGAGCGCTTTGTAGCCGCGGTAATGAGCCATGAAAGCGAGACCGAGATGATAATGCGCGTCGCCTTTCATCGGGCCGGTGACGGCGGAATTGGCGAAAATAGCCTTGAACGCGTTTTCGGCGTCTATAAGGTATTTAAACGCCGTATCGGCCGCGGGAGCGTCGATGGTGCCGGCGGTTTTACCTTCGAATATTAATTTTTTGCGGTCGGCTTCGTTGGAAGCGTTGCGCGCTTTATCGATATACTGGTTGGCTTTGAACATAAGCTTGCTTGCGTCCTGGAACGCTTTTTTAAGCGTGTCGGTTTCCTGCGTGACGTTTATGAACTGGGTGCCGAAGCCGGTCTGGCCGTCGGCGAATTTTTTGCCCACTTCAAAGAAGCTCGTGGTGGGTTTTATGTCTTTAATAACTTTGCCGAGAGTTATGCTCGGATCGTCGAGTATCTGTCCGGAAGTGCCTTCAAGTTGTTCTTCGGTTTTGATTCTATTTTTGATCTGCATAACATCGGTTTCTGTTCCGTTTTTGATTTTATCTAAAACGGCCGCGAAAGCGAAGAGCGCTTCGTTGATTTTGCCGAACTGCGCTTCTAAATTCATGCGGCTTTCGAAACCGTTAGAAGATTTAACGATGTCTTTAACGGAATCTTTAAGGTTTTTATATGCGAATTCGAGGTCGTTGAGCTGCAGGTAAGCGCGGCCGAGGCCGAAATTTTTGACGCGGGGCTCGGTTACGTTTTCGAATACGTCGACGGCTTCAGTAGGACGGCCGCCGTTGATTAAAGCTTCGCCCTTTTCTTCGAGCAGCTTGTCTTTAGGAAGAACTTCGCCGGTGGGAAGTTCGATCTGCGATTTGCCGTCATTTTCGAGTTCGGACAATAAAACGTCGGCTTTTTTCTTTGCTTCGTCGAGTTTGTTGGGATCCACTTTAGCGAGTTCGGAAGCATTTTTAAGTATAGCTGCCGCGCCGGCGTCGTCTAAGCCTTTAGTTTTGT
>JAKPTH010000584.1 GCA_029571125.1 bacterium | reverse complement strand
TACTATGAAACGGCGGTAATGGTAAAAAGCCTGCTCACTTTCGACTGGCAGCTTAAAACCGGCCTGTTTTTAAGCGTCGCGGTTCTGGCGTCGGTTTTATTCGATAAGAGGACCGGAAGCTACATAAGGCAGCTCGAAGACAAAATATCCGAAGCTATGCGTTATCAGGCCGAAAATAACAAATTGCAGACCGTAATGACCGATATCAAAAAAATAGACGATAAATTAAGGCTTTTAAGCGCGCGCCTGACTTCGCTTCAGACGCTGACTCGCGTGATAAGCAAATCGCTCGATTATAACGAAGTGCTTAAAGAAACCCTGAAAGTCGTCCAGCAGGTTATTAACGCAGAAAAATGCTCTATCTGGCTTCTGGAAGAAAATTCGAGCCAGCTGACGCTCAGGGAATGCAGCGGCTGGAAGGACGAAGAAAAATCCGGATTTAACTCGTCGCCGGCCGAGGACGCCGGAATAGTCGGCGAGGCGCTCAGAAACGGCCGCGTAATGGTCGAAACGGAGCACCGCGGCTTCGCCAATACTAAAGAAGGCGCCATTATGCCGTCAAAAGCATGCGCGCCTCTGAAGCTTGGCGATAAAAAACTCGGTATCATAAACATCGAAAAATTCCAGGAAGACGGAAAGGCCGACCAGGAAGAACTTCGAATGCTCGAACTTATATCTACGCTTTCCGCGGTGGCCATCGAAAATTCCAATCTGTTCAAAAAAACCGAAATGCTTGCGAATACCGACGGGCTTACAAAACTTTATACCAGGCGCTATATGGAAAATTTCTTCGAAGCGGAGCTTGAAAAAAGCAGGCGATACGGCCATCCTTTGTCGTTTATCATCAGCGATATAGATCACTTCAAGAGCTTTAACGATACTTACGGTCACCAGATAGGCGATTTCGTTCTCGAAGAAGTCGCGAAGGTGCTCAAGGGCGCCGTTAGAAACGTCGATCTCGCTGCGCGCTATGGCGGCGAAGAATTCGTGGCCGTGCTTCCTGAAACGGATTACAAAGGCGCTTTCACTTTCGCTGAAAGGTTCAGAAAACTCGTGGAAGGAA
Source organism: bacterium (assembly GCA_029571125.1). Taxonomy (GTDB): domain Bacteria; phylum Muiribacteriota; class UBA9980; order UBA9980; family UBA9980; genus UBA9980. The sequence goes on along the minus strand of JAKPTH010000584.1, from coordinate 6,071 downwards.
AGATTTACGAAGACCAGAAAACCGGGCAGAAATTAAGGGTTACGGTTTCTATCGGAGTGGCGTCTTACCCTCTGCATTCGAAGGAACGCACCGAAATTATAAAAAAAGCAGATTCGGCGCTTTACATCGCCAAGGAATCAGGGCGTAACAGAGTCAAAGTGGCTCCGATTACTAAAGAGCAGCTCGCTCAGATGAAACAGCAGCAAAACGATTAGTTCCGTTTTTGTTTATGATAAATAAAATCGCATACCAAAATATAAAACCCGGCGGCGGTTTCAACACCATAGGCGTGATAATTTTCGCCGCGGTGCTTATAGTCAGCTGCCTCGTGATTGTTCTGATGCCTCAGGAAATACGAGGCAAGGTATGGCTCTATAACGTAATGATTATTCCCGTACTTATCGGCGCCTTTTTATTTAAAGGCATCGGCGGGATCGCGTCTTCACTTTTTATAATCGCCGTTTCAACCGTTCTTTTCAAACAGTTCGGCATCGCCGATCCTGCGGCCGGGTTCGGCGCGTCGTTTCTTTCAAGCGGAATGATAGTGGAGTGCATAGTCTTTTTTATAATAGGCATCGCCGTGGATTTTTCTGACGTTATTTTCGGGAGCCTCTCCACCACTATAGATAAGCAGAAAACCGATAACGAAGATCTGAATTTTGAAATATCCAAGATAAAAAAAGAGCTGGCAGGCAAACAGGCCGCAATTGAAGAAAACGTTAACAAAGTCAATTTTTTGAGTTCGAAAATGGTCGCGCTGCAGGGGATCGCGCGTAAAATAGGCGCGTGCCTCAATATAGAAGAGCTTCTTAAAGCCACGCTCGAAGCGACTCACGACCTGCTAAGGGCGAAAAAAATATCGATTTTTTTAAAAGGGCCCGACGACAATTTACTCCTTAAAGCCACTTACGGATGGCCTTCGATAAATCCCGCGGATTATACTATCGTTTCGGAAAACGAGATATTGTTCTGGGCGATAAAAAATAACGCGCTGGTCACTTCGGCCGAAATAAGCAAAGACCACGTGCTGGCCGCGATGCAGCGCGAATCCAAGTTCAAGACGCTTATGTGCGCGGCGATAAGCCATGCGGGAGAAGCTATCGGAGTCGTCAGCGTCGATGAAATCGAAGGCGGCGCTAAATTAAGCCCTGACGATGCAAGGCTTTTTTCGATATTGATGGATTTCGTTTCACTGTCGTTTAAAAACTCCAGGCTTTTTAAGAAAGTCGAAATGCTCGCCAACACCGACGGCCTTACCAAGCTTTACACTCACCGCTTCTTCCAGGAAGTCCTGAAAGCCGAAATTGAAAAATCGTCCAAAACCCAGAAGCAGTTTTCGATAATTCTCAGCGATATAGACCATTTTAAGAGGTTTAACGATACTTACGGACATCAGGCCGGCGACTACGTTCTTGAGCAGACCGCGGCGTGCTTCAAATCCTGCGTCAGAAATATAGACGTAATGGCCCGTTACGGCGGCGAAGAATTTATCGCGCTGCTTCCCGAGACGAACGTGAACGGAGCCTACGTTATGGCCGAAAGAATCAGAAAAGCGGTCGAATCCAAGGCGTATCAGTTTAACGACCAGACGCTTAAAGTTACGGTCACGCTCGGCGTGGCAACGTTTCCCGTGGATTCGCAGAACAATATAGAATTGGTAAAAAAATCGGACCTTTCGCTTTACTACGGCAAAGAAAACGGAAGAAACCGCGTAGCGGTGGCTTCTATGATACCAAACCTCGAAGAGTGGCTCGCGAAAAAAGAAAAAAAAGGTTAACATGATGAAAAAACAGATTATTTACACATGCTACGAATATTTATTTATTTTAATTTTAACAGCTCTGCTTATGGCGTTTTTACCTTTACAGGCCGGCGCGAAACCTCTTGAGAACTCGCGAAATTTGTTTACGCCTCTTTCAAGCGACGCGGCCGGAGATGTTGAAACGGCCGCCGATAAAACCGGGAAAGAGCCTTCAGAAGAAGGAAACGAAAAAGAGGCCGCCGAAAGTCAGGTAAAAAAGGAAACCGCTCAGGCGCCTTATGTTCCGCCCGCATTTTTAAAGGGCGTTAGCGGCACCGACGAAGTGCTTGCTGTTTTAAAAAAAGAGTTCGAAAAAGACGGCGCTATAATAGACGCGCATTTAAAATCCAGGCTGAATTCGCTTTTGAATTCCCCGCGTGAGTTCGATTTTAAATCGGGCGGCGCCTCCGTCGATACGGCCGCCAATGAAATCGTTTATCCTTATATCGATATCAGGCTCGCCGACGCATTATTCGATTCGCTCAATGTGGAAACCGCGTCCATAAATATAAAAGGCATATCCTTCGACGCTTTTGCGCTTTTCGCTCTCGGAAAGCTCAGGGTCAAATCGCAAAAAGAGATCGCCGCCGATATCAATATCGCAGAAGACGATTTGAACGCTTATTTAAAAAATAAGGCTGAAAAAATAAAAGTCAGGCGTCCTTATGTTAGATTCGATAAAGGCAAACTGGCGTTCGGAGGAACTTTCAAATACGGATTGTTCGTCATTAAATTCGACGCCAACGGTATTTTTAAAATAGTGGAAAACACAAAAATCCATTTCGACATAAAAAGGCTCGAAGTCAATCAGGTAAGGATGCCTTCCGGCTTCGTGAAAAAGATAATTTTAAAAATCAATCCCATCATGGATCTCGAAAAGTTTCCGTTCAAGCTCGTTATGAAAACTATCGCGGTTTCTGATAAATATTTGATTTTCTCTTCGAAGTAGGTAACGATAAAAGATGCTGACTAAAAGAAATGTAATTTTTTTATTGATCGTCTTTCTCGCCGTTTTCCTGGCGCTGATCATTTCGATAAAAAAGATAATACTGGAAAGCAATAACAACAATATCGAAGTGTGCATAGATTTTCAAAAGTTTGAAAAAATATGCAGCATCGAGGGCGGCGACATATATTCCGGATTTCAAATATTGCTCAAAAGCGGCATCAACAGCGTTTTAATACACGAAGATACTCTCAACTCCCTTGCAAATTCTTCTCAAATATCGGTAATGAACGGCAACGAGCTTTTAAAAAATTTAAGGTCGCTTGCGGTTATTAACCCGATGATTAAAAACATTATCGAGAAAAAATCTATTAAATCCAATTATACTTACATCATAGTTTCCGACTCCAAACTTCACGACAGAATTTACGGCGAACTTAAAATCCGTTTCAAGGACGATGAACTCAAAACTACCGTTAAAACCGAAAATATAGCTCTCGAAAGCGGCGTCGAATCGGAACCGCTTTATATGATATCGGTCAGCGGCGTCAGCGGAGAGCTTTATAATCTCGGCCTGGGGTTCAATCCCCAAACCCTTTCCCTGGTCAATAATTTAGGATTTTCAATCGTGCTCGGCATTTCGAACTCCAATTTTCTCACCGTAAACCAGATAGACCGTCTGATTGAAAATATCCAGAGCGTTCCAAGCCTTTCGTCCGTTCTTATAGAAGGCGGCGTGGTGCCGGGTTATTCGCAGTCGGACACTAAAAACGTGGATTATTTCGGTAAAAAAATCGCCGAGCTTAGCAAAATCAAAGCCAAGTTCGCCCTCATGGAAAACGAAGAGATACTCAGCCTGGGCTCAATATCGCAATATTTAAGCCATATGACCGTCAAGGCGCACCGTATGTCTTCGTCAGGCGCTTTACCGCCCCTGAATCTGCAGGAATACAACCTCACCATAGACCGCTTCCTTCGCGCCGTCCGCGAGCGCAACGTAAAGCTTCTCGTTTTCGAGGGAATAAGCGAAAAAGTTCTCGGCGTTCCTACGAATCTTTTAATGCAGAATTTCAATTTTCTCCAGTCGCTCGTTCAGAAAGTCAAATCTTCCGGCTTTAACATAAAATCTTCCGCGTCCATCGAAAGCGATCTGGCCACGCCTATAATTATAGTTATTATAAGCTGGGGAGTGCTCGTGCTCTATATTTTATTTTTTGAATATGTTTTCAAGATGCCCCGGAAAATATCATATCTTGTTTTAATATCGTTTATGGCGTTCATCCTCATATTCACGCTCAAGTTCTATTCGAGCGTGGCCATGACATATTACAGGCAGGCGCTCGCGTTTATGTGCGCCGTCATTATTCCCATGATAGGCGTTTTATATAAATTCAATTACGAACAAGATTCGTCCGGCGGAATAAATTTTTACGGCATATTTTATCGAAGCGTTTTCTGTCTTTTCAATGTAATATTCGCCACCGCCCTTCTTTCAACTCTTATTATAGGGCTGCTTTCCTCGGCCGAGTTCGTCAACGGAATCGAAACCTATCCGGCCGTTAAAGCCACTTGGGCTTTCGCGATTTTATTCGGTTTCTCTCTGTCTGTACGTACGGAGCATCTTAGCAGGAAGATAAAAAAGATGCTCAGCGAGCCCGTTAAAATATATCAGGTCGTTTTATTCCTTCTTGTTCTCGCGGCTGCGGCGCCTTACGCCATATTATTTTTTTACAAGGGCCATCAGGCCTTCTTTAATGCGGCCGTGACTAACGATTATAGCCGCCTGTCTTATTTTCTTGAAAAGATATTCGGCGCTTGCCCCGCTTACAACGAGTTTTTAATAGGTTATCCTTTTATGCTGCTTTATTTTTACCTGAATCATCAGAAAATAAGAGCTTTTAACCCGCTGCTGATAACTTTCGGGCTTTTCGCCCCGGTAAGCCTGGTTATTTCCGTTTGCTCGGCAGCCAGCCCTCTTTATCTGATTTTTATAAAATCCCTTGGCGGCCTTATTCTTGGAGTTGCGGCCGGGGCGGCTCTGTGTTCCGTGGCGCAGCTGGTAATGACTTTTTATTCGAGGGAAAAAGAGAAAGAAATGCTTAAAGAAGCGGAAAGTAAAGCTTTATGATTGAATTCAACGAAGTGTCCAAGGTTTACGATAACGGAATCGTGGCTTTAAATAATATAACGCTGCGGATCGAAAAGGGCGAGTTCGTTTTTTTGATAGGCCCTTCGGGCGCCGGGAAATCGACTTTTTTAAAGATGATATTCCATGAAGAGAGGCCTACTTCCGGTCAGGTGTTTATCGATTCGCGAGATATCACTGCGCTTCGCCGGCATGAAATCCCCTATTTAAGGCGCAATATCGGCGTCGTATTTCAGGATTTCAAGCTTTTGAGCGACAGGACCGTCGGCGAGAACGTCGGGTTCGCGCTTCAGGTTATGGGGGCCAGCCGCGCAGTCATCAACAATCAGGTCAATAAAGTGCTCGACCAGGTCGGCCTTTCGACTAAAAAACGCATGTACCCCTCGCAGCTTTCCGGCGGCGAAAAGCAGAGGGTATGCATCGCCCGGGCGATCGTAAACAATCCAGCGATACTCGTCACCGACGAACCTACCGGAAATCTCGATCCTTACATATCCTGGGAAATAATGAAACTCATGATAGATAAAAACAGCAAGGGAACCAGCGTCATATTCGCCACGCACAACAAAGAGCTCGTCGATAGAATGCGCAAGCGCGTTCTGGTGCTCAAGGACGGACGTCTCGTAAAAGACGAGCAGCGCGGCAATTTCGATTACGATACGGCCTGATTAAAAATGGTTTCATGCATGGAGGATTATGCACAGTTTTTCATATATACTGGCTGAAACATGGATATCGATGAAAAAAAGCGCGACGATGCTTTTCAGCGCGGCGGTTATCATGACTACCGCGCTAAGCCTGCTGGGCTTTTTTATCGTTACGCAGAATTTTTTCAAAGTCGTTCTTAAGGATATCGAAAACAACCTTCAGATAGTGGTATTTTTAGAAGACGGGTTTAACGAAAGGACTCTGAAGGAGGGCGTTATACCGTCGGTTAAGGCATATGCCGAAGTCGCCGAGGTAGAATACGTCAATAAAGAAAAGGCGCGCGAGGAATTAAAAAAAGACATAGCCGAGCTGGATGAAATTTTTTCAATTATTGAAGACAACCCTCTGCCTTCATCGCTGCGCATAAAAGTCAGGACGCCTGAAGCGCTCAAAACGGTCGCAGAACGTCTTAAAAAGGAAAACGGAATTATAATAAACGAAATCACCTACGGCGGCGAAAACGTTCATAA
>JAKPTH010000573.1 GCA_029571125.1 bacterium | reverse complement strand
TTAGCCAGCAAGAACATTATTATTGGCAGTTTGGGCGAACCGGGATTGGATTCCATATAGCTTAAATATTTATTGGTTTTTGAAGATTTTACGGGCGGAAGAGCCATTTCACGCCTCAAGTTATAAGTCTCTTCGTCGATTTCCGATTTAGGCTTTACGATAGAAACGCCGCCTTTTTTAAACCAGCTCGGAGTGCTGATGCCGATATCGCTCAGATCTACCGATTTTTGAAACCAGGAATATTCGAGAGGCTTCGAAGGCTTGCGAAACCAGGAAACGTCTTCGGCGTAAGCCGGCCCGCGTTCCGCCGGAATTTCCAATCCGCCGTCGATAAGCTCGGCCCCTGAATAATCCGATTTTTCCGCTCCCGCCGATCCGCTCAAGGTTCCGAACATTTTTTTTGAATAGTCGTAAAGCCCGTTTAAAAGTCCCTCTTCGCTGTCCTTGCGATCCGTAGCCTTACCCCCGATTCCGGTTTCCGAAGTGCCGCGCGCTTCGGCGCTCCCGATAGCATTTTCAGAAGTAGAGTCGGCCGTCGACTGGGCTTTGCCGCCGTCTTCCGCTTTGGCGGGATTCTTTTCCTTCTCTTTCGCGACGCTGGTTTCGATCGCCTTCAGATAGTTCTGAAGGACGTTAAGGTCTATGTTGAGAAGGTTGGCTATCTTGGCGTCGAGCTTTTCGGCTCTGGCTTCGCTTTCGTATTTTGACATTATCATGCTGTAGCAGCGGAAAGCGTCTTCGTAATATTTAAGATTGACCGCGTATATGAGTCCGGCTTCGAACAGCGCCATCATCTGGGTCCTGGAATGGATATCTTTCATGTTGATTATCTGCTCGTAGCAATCTACGGCCGCCTTATAATCTTTTTCATGAGACGCAAGCGTTTTGGCCAGAAGAAAGAGTATTTCCGAAAGAGTATTTTCGTCTTCGGTTTTTTTTGCCATTTCGCGCAGCGTCTTTATGCCTTTTTCGGCTTCGCGCATGCCTTCTATCTCTATTTCGACGGCCTTCTTCTCATATAGAAGAACCTCTTCGGTGTTAGACGCCGTTTTTTTCAATTCGTCTATGGTCGAAAGCGCGTCCTTATAATTTTTTATGAATATTTCCTTCTCGAGCTTCTCCTCGAGCACGGCCTTAAGATCGCCTTCCTTTTTTTCCCTCGCGAGTATGACTTTTTTGCTTATCTCGCTCAAATTTTCCTTATAATGGACTCCGAGCACTCTGTCGAGGGCGCCTTCGAAATACATCGAACCGGGATATTTTTTAACGATCTGCTCGCAAAGTTCGGCTGCTTTAGAAGCTTCCTTGGGATTCTTTTCATACTCTTCCGCGAGTTTAAAAAGCACCTCGTCCTCGCGCATGGGGACTTTTTTCAGAAGAAGCTGGTAAATCTTGACGGCCTCTCCGGCCTTCTTGAGCACGGGCTGGGAATAAAGCGCGGCAAGATCGATGCCCGCCTGATAAATCCAGAGCTGGTCGCGCCCTTCGTCTATAAGCTTTTTATAGTAACGGGCGGCTTCGTTATATTCTACCAGAGCGGTTTCATAAATCTGGGCGATCTGATAAACCGCTTTATCGGCGCGCGGCGAATCCGGAAATTCCGCTATAAACCTTTTATATGCGTTAACGGCCATTTCATAATCTTTAAGGTCTTCTTCGTAGATGCGCGCTATGGTGTACATAGCAAATTCGGCCTCGGGGCCTTTCTGTGATTTTTCGATTATCTGCTCGTATGTTTGAATCGATTTTTTAAATTCGCTGCTTTCATAGAGCTTTTTTTCCTTCGCGAAAAGCGCGGAATAGCTTTTATCGAAAACTCCGGGCATTCTCTTATTGGCCAGGTCTTCGAAATCTTTATCGCGCCTGGTTTCTTTTATGGTCTTTTTAACGTCCGCCGCTATCAGCTCGCACGCTACGGTATCGTTGAAATAATTTATAAACATAAGAGCGGCCCTGAAAGCGCATTCTTCGGAATAAAAATCGTCGGCGGCCGTCTTATAGCCCAGAAGATAAGCCGATATCGCGTTATTGATGGAATTTTGCTTGGAATCGTTCTTGATTTCGGAAAGATAGTTTTCCAGGCGGGCTTCTTTTTTAAAGACATATCTGCGCGAGGAATTGTCGCGGCTTAAAAATTTCTGGGTTTCGGGCAGATGCTCGTAATAATATCCCGCGTAATATGCCGCCATCACTGACGAAGAGTCGGAAACGGACTCGTAAAGGATTTTTTTATAATAGTCAAGGGCTTCGGGCGCCGCCACCTGGGGCGAGTGGAACTGGGCCAGCAGCCCATACACAAGGGCGGCGCGGCGCTTGGTTTTCTTCAGCTCGTCTTCGTCGGCGTAATCGGATTTTTCTTCCAGAAGCCTTGCCAGCATGGTTTTAGCGGTTTCTATATCCGACAGGTCGTAAGCGAAAATAAGCGACATGTTCATCAGCGCGTCGAACTTATAAAGGCCGTCGGGATATTCCTTCAAAACCCGGCGGTAGTAAAGGGTGGCCAGATGAGCGTCCAGCAGATGAAAGCCTTTAAAATATCCGACGAGATATTCCACGGTTTCATTTTTACTGAATTCGTAGCGCGACGCGGCCATTTTATAAGCTTCGGTTATTTTTTCGAGCGTGGTAAGGGTCTGGTTGTAAATTTCGGCTATTTTAAATATTATCTGCTCGCGCTTTCCTTCTGATATGCGCCATTTATAGTAATCCTGATAATTTTCGACCGCCCTGTCGCGCTCACCCATAGCCAGGTAGCATTCGGAAATTCGTTCTTTGGAAAGATTGGCGTATTTAGCTTTCGGGTAAAGTTTTATAAGTTTGTTATAAGCCTCTATGGCGTCTTTATAATCTTCGGCAAGCTCTTTTACCAGCCCTATAACGAAAAGCGAATAAGAAGGGCCCGCCTTTTTTTTGTCCTTGCGGTAGCCGGATATTATCTTTTTGAACCGCTCGCGCTTTTCGCCCGCCAGCGTGGACGTATAAAACTTTTTGACGCTGGCTTTTATATCCACCTCTGCGGTGGACCTTGAAGTTCCGGCGGCCTTTTTAACGGCTTTTACGCCCGGCTTTTCCCCGGAAGCGGCTCGCCCGGACAAATTATCGGCTTCGCTTTTAACGGCGGGCGCGGCTAAAGAGTAAGACCAAGAAAGGCAGGCCGACAAAATCAAAGCCGCGAAAAAAAAGCCGACGGCCAAAGGCAAATTGCGCCGTAATTTCGAGTTTTCCCGCTTTCCGGCTGACATTATTAAAGCGTATATTCTCATAGACATCAACGTACACACTTCCTTACGATATTAAGTAGACGGCGTCCAGGCGGGTTTAACCCGCCTTTACCTGCCGGGCCATGTTTTCGCAGTCTTCGGCTTTTACGAAATCGCCCATTTCCTTGTATGTAAAAGCTCTGGAAAGCCAGAGGCGAGGGTCTTCGGCCGACACCTTTTCGGCCTTGTAATATTCTTCTATCGCCTCTTCATATTTTCTTTCCAACGTGTATGTTTCGCCTTTAACAAGGTATCCTTCCAGCGAGCGCGGCCTGGCTTTTATAAAAAGGTCCGCGCATTCATGGGCCTTGGCGATATTATTGGTTTTTCTGTGCCATTCGGCCTTTTTAAGATTGATTTCAGGATCGGAAAGAACGCTCAGGTAAAGGCGGCTGAATGCTTCGAGCGCCAGGGCGTATTGATTCAGCTTTTCATAGCAAAGCCCCAGATCGTAGTAAAATTTTTCTTCGGCCTGGCATTCGATGGCCTTAAGCAAAACGTCGCGCTGTTTTTCATATTCTTTTTCGCTCTCGTAGGTTTTTGAAAGCATATAAAGCGCTTCGAGCGAACGCGGGTTGTATTCCACCGCCCTGGTAAACGAAACGAGGGCATCTTCTTTTTTACCCATCGAGTTATAAATAAGCCCTTTAACCGCGAGCAGCTTATCGGCGCCCGGGCGACCCTCCGCCTGCGAAGTGACCAGCTTCAAAGCGTCTTCCGTCTTTCCCGCGTCGAGGAGCATTCTGGCGTTATATGCATAAATGCTTGCGTTTTCGGAGTTGACTTTTTTCAGCCTTTCGAGAGTTTCGGAAAGCTTTTCAAAGTTTTTTATCTGGTAATATAATTCGGCCAGGGACGACATGGCTTCCTCGTCGGAAGGATTGGCCGCGATTACAGTTTCCAGGCTCGCCACGGCGCGCTCGTATTCCTTGAAGCGCATGAAAATCAGCGAAGCCAGATAATCGCACTCGTAAGACGAAATGGAGCGCTGTTTCGCGATATTTTTAGCTTCTTCGAGCAGCTCGAGGCTGTGGGCGTTCTGGCCCAGGTAATAATTTATCCTTGCTTCCATGAACTTATATGAATATTTCAGTTCGGCATTTTTTAAATGGCCCAGAGCCTTTTTTATAGAATTGTCGGCGGCCAGATAATCCTGGAGCGCTATATAAATAGAAGCCATGAGGCGGTAGCCGTTATCGGCCGCTGGCCTCAGAACTACGTATTTTTGAACATTCTGAAGCGCCTCGGCGTTTTTAGCGCAACCGTGATAAACGTCTGCTATGCCGAAATAAGAATCGGCGTACTCCGGATCGGTTTTTACCGATCTCTGGTAAAATTCGAGCGCCTTATCGTTATGGCCCGCCGCTCTGGCCACTTCGCCCATAAAATAATAGGCGCGGGCGAGGCTGTAATCGCCCTGGCCGGATTTGACCGCGCGGTCGAAAAACGCCACGGCCTCCTTGTGTGAGCCGAGCGCGAAATAGCATTCGCCGGTGAGGCCCAGGGCCTTTTGCGATTCCGGGTCTTTTAAAAGCACATTGCGAAAGTAAGGTATGGCGGCCGAGTATTCTTTTTTAGCCAGCAGGTTCGCGCCCACCATTATATCGTCTGCGAAAAGCAGGTTCTTTTTCAGCTTTACCAGATCGCCGTATGTAAGCACTTTATGGAACGTCAGAAGCCAGCGTTCTTTAAACGCCACGATTGCGCCGTCTTTGGTCTTGGCGATAAAATCTCCGCCGGCCGCCATTTTAACGAAAGATTCGTAGCTTTCAAGAAAATACGCCGTAGCCGAAATTCCCTGGATCACCTTGTCGCGGTCGGCTTTGGTCAGAAGCTTTCCGACGAACCATGTGTTGCAGTTGGTAAGGCCGCGGTAGTCGATATCTCCGGGATTCTGAGTGGCCAGAATGCAGCCGAGCCCGAAAGCTCGCCCCTGGCGCAAAAGAAGATTGATGGAACTTTTGCTTTCGTTTTGAATAGGATCGTCAGGAAAAAACGAAAGCTTGCCTCCGCCTATTTCGTCTATATAAAACACCGCGCGCGGCTCGCGTGAATCGCCGAGTTTTTTCATGTAATTAAAAAGCGTGACCGCGATATTCGACAGCACGAGATTACGGTCGTCGAAATTATCGAGCATGGAAAGGTTGAATATGTACAGATTCGTTTTATCGCCCGGCTTTTTTTCGAGGTTTACAAGGGAGTTCATAATGGAATCTATCGATTCTCCGTCGTACCAGAGCGAATCCGCGCCCACCAGAAGCGTGTTGAGCCTTCTTATAAGGGTCATTTTGCGCTCGTCGGAAATAAACTCGCGCACTTTCAGCATTCCGATGCGTTCAAAAGGAACGTCGTATATGGTTTTTATTAAGTTAATGACGCCGGCCTTGCCTTCGAGGTCCGCTCCGGCTTTATATAAATGCAGTATGGCGCTTTCTATGAGAGTTTTTTCCTCGTTCATCGAGCCCGAGGGAAGTTCGCCGAAAAGCCTCTTGAAGATTACAGACGCCTGATTGGATATGTGATTGAGCAACGTTTCCGGCTCGTTTTTCATAAGCTCGTCGAAATTGGCGGGGGGCGACGTCAGAAATGAAATTGAAAATTGCTCGTAAACGCGGCTTTTAGGCGTAAAGATTTTAATATTGGTGCGGTTTCTAAAATCCTGGATATCTTTTATGTCGAGCCCGCTTCCGTTGAGCATGAATTTGAATTCCGAGAGGTTTTTCTTTATTTTCTCCTTCTGGTCTTCTTCCGAATGGCCTTCTACGAAATCGCACACTTCGTTTTCGGAAAGATCGTAAAGCGGCACTTTCAGCGAGCTCAAATCGCCCTTCAGATCTATGACCACGGCGGGTATCTGATTTCTGAGCGCCTCTTCTATAAGGCATTTTCCCAGTACGGTTTTTCCGGACCCGGTCGATCCGCAAATAAAAATATGTGTAGTCAAATCGAGCTTATTCAAATAATATTTTTCAGAAGTAGGCTTGCCGGACTTGATTACCCGGCCTAAAAATAAATCAGACATAATATCCGCCTTTAAAAAATTAGTGGACGCGAACGATTACATAAGGATTCGCCGCGCCGGGCCATCGGCATGAATTATTTTTTATCGATTTTATAAGTTCCGCGGTTTATGCCGGAAAACTCTTCCAACAGAGAAACGCCGTATGCAATAACATATTTTTTGAATATTCCAAGCACGGCGTAATTGACTTTCACTTTGTCGCCGGGGCATGGATAATAATCGTAAGGATAGAACCTCGTTCTGGGCGACAAAATAAGCTCGATCGACGTGGAATCGCCGCAATCTACGACCATAATGGTTTCATGCGGATTAACGGGCGGCGAAACGCTTTCGACCACGCCGGTAATCTGGCGTTTTACGTCTTTTTGCGGCGCCTCGGGGTTCGCCGTTTCCTGCCGGGCCTGGGGCGCGTTTTCAGCCGGCGCGTTTTCAGCAGCTCCGGACGGAACCGCGAAAGCGGTTAAAACTAACGTTAAAAAAATCACCAGACACGTTTCGATAGAAGTCTTTTTTAAATTCTTTTTCACCAGCATTTTCAATCCTTCCGTTTTTTCTGATCTGCCTTCCGACGAGGGCGCGCATATAAAATTAATATCATGGCGCGCGTTATAACAACCCGTCAATCATCATGCTATATTATAAATCAACTGATTTTAAATTACAAGATTTATAATAATAATTCAAGATTTTTTTATAATCTCCTCCCCGCTTTTGAATAATCGAAGCGCCGTGAATGCATAAGCCGGCCGAATGCCCTATTCCGAGGCCGTTAAAAACGAAAGCGCCGCGGTCCCGATCGTACGACGCTTCAAAAAAGGGGCTTTTAAGTCTCGCGAGACCGCTTTTTTCAATTTTAGATATGAACGAATCGAAGGTGATTTTAATTTTTTTATTAATAATTATAAAATACGGCGAATGCTGGACTTCGATGCTATAAATTTTAAAGCCAAAAAGCCGGCTAAGCCCGGCGGCCGGGTAAATATTGCGCCATCTCCTCGCCTCCGAAGCGCAAACGCACGGCTTGTTTTCAAAGTACGCATCGCCGGATATAGAGTGATAAATCTCCGACGCTCTGGTGATGTTTCCGCCGCAGGAAGCCGAATAAAAAACCTCCACCGGCGATCTATCGCAGAACAACGCCATGCCGGAAACGTCTTTTACGGCGGAAAGCGCTTTTAAATAACTTCTTTCAGAGACGATTCCGCGGTAGCTGGCGCAATGCGTCCTGGCGCAGATAAGAAATCCGGCGCCGCCCGGGTGCCGTGCGCC
>JAKPTH010000560.1 GCA_029571125.1 bacterium | reverse complement strand
AGAAGGAGATATCTGCATCAAAAAAAGAGTTATGAAATTATACGTGTCGATATCTTCGCATACGAGATTGTTGAGTTCCGACATTACAGTCCGCAGCTCTGCGTTGTATCTGTAAACGGCCCTGATCTGGGCTCTGAGCATGGCCGCGGTCATCGCCGCGCTGATCCCTCGACCGCTGACGTCCGCCGCGGCGGCTATTATGGAATTATTTTCGGTCCTGAAAACGTCTATCAGGTCGCAGCCCAGGCTTTCGGACTGCATATATCCGCAAGAAATCGTTATTTTAGGCGTTTCGATTTTAACGGAAGGCGAAAGTATTTTTTTTATGCTTCCGGCGCATTCGTTTAAAACGTCAGTATGCGCATCATCTTTTTCGCCGCCGCCTTCCGGCCGCTGCAAATTTAAAGCGGAAGGCGTTATTGGAGCCTCCACCACGGAAGGTTTCGCTTCTTCGGCTTTCTTTTCGAAAGTTTCGTTTACGCTGCGGACTTTTATAAGATTGAGCGAAAGCGAGAAAAAATTAGCGAGCATCCACATCAGCTCGTACTCGTCATCGCCGTAGGAAAGCCTGTTGAATTTATCGTAAAGAACTATCGCGCCGCAGACGATTCCGGAAACGCCGTTAAAAGGTATCACGGCCAGTTCCTCGTCGGAATCGAATAAGTTTTTACGGAAATAAGGCTCGTTTTTCTCTATGACCGACCCTATAAGCCCGTAGCCGCACGGAAGCTTGAAATTGGCGGCAAAATCCTCGTTGAATCCGCGGCACGTTTCGACATAAAGCTCTTTTTTATGGTGATTTATGCCAAGAATAAGGGCCTGCTCGACGCTGAATACGCTGCAGTAAGCGTTCAAAGTCACCCCGAGAAGATTTTCGTAAGAATCGACGGAAACGAGCGAATGGCTTAAATCTAATATTTTAGTTATCCTGCAGGCTTTTTCAACGACCTGACTTTTTTCGAGCTTAAGATCGCCGATGAGTTTCTGCATTTTCTGGTTGACGGCGAGCGTTTTAAGCGCGAGCGCGGTCATATGCGCAAGTAAGTTGAAAGACAGCAATTCCTGCTGAGTAAGGGAAAATTCGTCTTCTGAGAATATGGCGAAAATAGAATATACTTTGCTTTCTATGAAAACGGGCAGAATAAGCGAGCCTTTAAGCTCCGCTTTTTTCTTTGGATTATAAGCCGCCGGCGAGTCGAGTCCGGTTCCGTAATGCTCGAAATCTATAAGGCCGGATATGCTTATGCTGTCTGACACGATGGTACGGTCGTTCACGAAGTATTTTATGATAAAAGGCTCAAGCGCCTGGGTAAGACCGACAAAAACGTCTTCGGTAAGGCGTCCGCGCGAATTTATCGCAACCAGATAACGCCCGTTCGGTTCGCTCGTAACGCTTACCGCCAGAGAAGCTTTTTCGAATCCGCCCAGAAACGATTGTATCGTTTTAAATATTTGCTTTTTACCCGATATCAGGCCGAATTTCTGAATCAATTCAGAAATCTTATTGAATTCAGACATTAGTTAGCCACAACCTACCTGTTTTTTTGTATGCTGATTATACTATATTTTTCTTTTATATTCAACTATAAAATTATATTTAATAAATTTATAAAAAATAGTTGCAAAATGTATGGCCGGTGTGTTATAATAAAAAGATAAAATAAAAAATAAAAAGACGAGGAGGTGAACTAATGCCACGTATTAAATCGCAAATAGCGCGTCTTAAAACGAACAACAGAAACAACATAATAAACAAAGCAAGAAAATCGCAGTTAAAAACCGCTATTAAAAAATTCGAAGCTGTTTTAGCTACGAACAATAAAGATGAAATATTAAAAGCTTCAAAGCAGGTTGAAAGCATTATCGATTCTACGGCTCGTACCGGAACCATACACAGAAACAAAGCTGCCCGCACCAAATCGAGACTCCAGAAGCAGATCAATAAAGCTGTAAGCAACAAATAATTATTTTATCGAATATTACCTTCCGGGCGGGGATTCCCGCCCGAGCAAAAAAATTATGCCTATTGAAATCATCCAAGGATTTTGATAGGTGTAGTTTTTGTAGGACTTTAAAAATTTAATAGTGGAGGAAAAAGGATGACTAAATTAAAACAGGTCTATAAGTGCGCTCTCTGCGGAAATATCGTCGAAGTTGTGCATGAAGCGGGCGGAGAACTTTCATGCTGCGGCCAGGCCATGGGTCTTTTAAACGAAAACACCGTAGACGCCAGCCGTGAAAAACACGTTCCTGTAATAGAAAAAACCGCGGACGGATATCTGGTAAAAATAGGCGCAGCAGCTCATCCTATGGAAGAAAAGCACTTCATCGAATGGATCGAACTAATTAGCGACAACAAGATATACAGAAAGCATTTAAAACCCGGCGACAAACCCGAAGCCGAATTCTGCATTAAAGCCGACAAAGTCGAAGCCAGAGAGTATTGCAACCTTCACGGCCTCTGGAAAGCATAATTTTTTTTAAAGATTCACAGGCGCGTTTTATATCCCGGCCACGGGAGATAAAGCGCGCTTTTTAAATATGCGATATAATGAAATTTTAATTTCCGTAATTTCCCCTTTTTTAATAGCCTTATC
>JAKPTH010000618.1 GCA_029571125.1 bacterium | reverse complement strand
TCTTTTATCAATTCGATGGCGTTGCCGCTGAAAACAGGTCCCGCAGTAGGCGTTGACTGACGGGATTCGACCGCCGTCGAATCTTTTGTTCTATCGGTCGTTTTAATAGTTTTAACCGTAAAAGTATAAATATGCCCATTTACGAGTCCGCTTACAGTATGGGTTGAAACGTTTCCCAGAGGCGCAAGCACGACGGGATCTGCCGCTGCAGTAATATCGGTATAGCTTATTACAAAACCGTCAAAAATATCTCCAGAAGGTTTAACCCAGTTTAAAGTAACGGCGCCGTCAGCCACTGATGTTGAAAGTCCGCTCACCGGCGGCATACAACTCTTATTTATAACCGTATAATCGGCAAAATTAGAAAGCGAAAGCCCTTCGATACATTTAACGGCCGAGCCGCCTGCGGCGTACGAAATCTTAATAGAAGATATGTTGGCATATGCGCCATTAGTAAGAGTAAGCTCGATTATACTTTTATCCTGTGAATTTAAAGCAGCGGCGGTTACTGTATTAGCGGAGCCGTCGCATGTTACGCTAAATCCGGCAGGCGCAGCCGGTAACGACGAAGACATGGTTTTATTGAATTTAACAAAAATTTTAGTTCCATCGGCGCTGGTCTCCGCGCTCGAAAATGATGGCGGAACTAATGCGATGGTGCTGACGCGCGTTTTCGATACTGCCGTTTGAGAAATACCGTATTCATTAACTGCGGCCGAAAATATGTCGTAGGATGTGCCCACGCCGAGATTGGTAAAATTGATATAACCCGACGCATTAGCGGCAACTTCGACCGTGCCTTTAAGGTTGGAGGCTAATTCAATATCGGAGGCGTTTTTACCCGCGATTACCTGCGCCACTGAAGGCTCCGGCGCGTTAGCAGAAAGGCATACAGCATAAATCAGGGCTTTTTTATCGACCGTCGCGCTCAAACGCACCGAGGTGTAGCCTGTCGGCTGGCCCTGCGGATAGCCGGAAGCCCAGGCCGGCGGGGTATTATCTCTCGTTTTGATCCTGACGCTGGTCGGATTAGCCTGCAACGCGCCATATTCATCCTCGGCTACCGCGTATATATCATACTCCGAGGCATTTGCAAGGCCGGTAAATATATGAACAGCTTCAGAGTCGGCGGCATGCATGGCAATAATCGCCTTCATAGATGAATCGGCGGCGGCGCCCGAAGCGTCGACGCCCGCTTTTACCTGAGCGGCCGTAAGCGAGGCGAGCCTGGATTTCTGGCACAAAAGATATACCGAACCCGTCTCGTTATTCTTCACGCTGAACTTGAGTTTAAAGAATTCAGGCGCTTCCGCTTTCGGATAGCCGGAAGCCCATACGGGCGCGACATTATTGAGCGTTTTAAGTTTTACGACAGCAGGCTGTGCCTGCAGATTTTCATATCCGTCTTCAGCCACGGCATGGACCGCGTACTCGGTATTATTGTCAAGCCCGGCGAATGCGTGCGACAGAGCGCCTCCATCAAAAGCGAAATCGAGCGACGCTTTCATGCCGGCCGCAACGGCCGCGCCGGAAGCGTTCAGACCGGCTTTGATCTGCGCCGCCGTGGGGGATGCTTCTGAAGATTTCAGACAAACTATGTAAATTTTACCGTCTTCGTTAGCCATAAGAGAAATTTTAAGTTTAAAGTATTCCGGAGCCGATATCGAAGGATAACCGTCTGCCCATAAAGGCGCAACGGTATCGGCCGCGATATATGCTTTAGCCACAGGCGCTGTATTGCCTAGCGCGTCGGTATATACGGCCATAACCTCGACCGTGCCGGTTATGGCGACCGCAACGCCGCCCGGATTATTAAGGTTAAACGAGCCGGTGACTGCGCTTCCGTTACCAGATGCGCCCGCTTCATAAATGATGCCGGGCGTTGTTCCTCCGAATACTGGAAAAGCTCCGTTGAGCGAAGATTTTGCCGTCATAGTGACGGCGCCGCCGTTTACAAGTGTTACTTTGAGGCTTTCGCCGGCATTTAACATAACGCCCGGCCGGATCGTAAGCGCAGGCTTTCCTGCTTCGGTTATAACGCCGGCCTTAGCGTCCG
>JAKPTH010000530.1 GCA_029571125.1 bacterium | reverse complement strand
ACCCGGCGACTCATTCGCTCATAAAATGTTCTATAAAAAGGGGCGTATCAAGGCGCCTCTTTTTTTTATAAAAAAATCATCGGTTTTTCTTTTTTTTTACCGATTAATAAAATAGTGTAAAAATATCATCGGTAAATTTATTTGTTGGAGTTATTAAATGGCGAGGCCCACCGTTTGCATAGATCTTGGCTCTAAATACATAAAAGCCGCCGTGCTCAAAGCAAAAAAAGACGGCGACAAGCATTTGACTCTCGCGAAATTCGGAATGGTCGAAACGCCCGAAAAATCCATGGTCAACGTTTTTTCGGACAAACCCATTTCGAAGCCGAAGGAAATGCAGGCCAAGCTCAACGAACTAGTCTCCAAAACAGGAGTCAAAGGCTACGACGCGATTCTGCTGATTCCCGATTACCTTGCGGTCGCCAACTGGCTTAATATGCCTGTAAAAGCAAAAGACGCCATAGAAAAATCCATCCCGTCGACTTTAAGTCCGCTGCTGCCGCTGGAGCTGGATAAGTGGTTTTACGACTATCAGATAGTCGAAAACTCTAAAAAACAGACTACCGTGGTCGCCCAGGCCATTTTAAAGAGCAATCTTTTCGATCTCGGCGATCTTATCGCAAACGCGGGCCTGAATATAGCCTCGATAGACACGACGTTTTTCAATCTCATAAATCTTCTTCATCCTTACTATACGGACGCCGAAGTGGAGAAGAAAAACATAGCGGTGGTTTACCTCGGGCACGAAGCCACCAGCGTGGCGTTCTTAAAAGAAAGCGTAATAAAAAGCTCTCGTTCGCTTCCGCTCGGCGGCGCGGCGTTCACCAAAAACATCATGGAAGCGAGGCGCTGCGACGAGGCGGCCGCCGAAAAAACGAAAAAAGAAGAGGAAATATTTCTCAAGGACAATCCCGACAAGCAGAATAAAGTAGAGCTTTATAACATCATAAAACCTTCTTTCGGCGAGCTGATTAAAGGCATTTACAACTCCATAGACCAGTACCTCGCGCGATTCCGCGAGTTCAAGATACATGAAATCATTCTGTGCGGCGGAACTTCGAATTTCCGCAACATAAACAACGCAATGCAGCTTCATCTGAACACAAAAACCGTTATGCTTTCGGAAATCGTAACCATAGAGTCCGGCTCGAAAGCCTTAATCAGCGAAGACGAAAAAAATTGCCTGCAGTGCGCCATCGGCGGCCTGCTCAGAAATTAATGCCATACGGCGGTAAAAACAGTGACATCTACAAAAGACTTTAAATTCAATAAACGACCGTTTAAAGAAAGGGGGAATACGCTATGAAGATGAAGATGGATCTTCTCCCTTCGCAATATAAGTGCGTTCCCCGTGACTGGCGGGCGATATTCATTTTAATCATAGTGCTTCTGGCCATCCCCGGAATGTGGTTCGGCCTGAAAAAATATCACGACTACGCCATCGAAAAAATAGGAAAAGCCAACGAGGAAGAAATCAAAGAGCTGGGCGAACGCATCAACACTCTTACAAACGAAATCGCTCAGCTGGACAACCAGCTCGGCAAAGCCATGATATCGCGCGAAAAAATAAAAGAAATCAACGAAAGAATAGATTTTTTCAACAGAATTTATCAGAAGTCATTTTCGTGGTACGAATTTTTCGACAAGCTCGAAAAGCTCACGCCTAACGACGTCTGGATAAGGGAAATACATATCGACGGCGACGGGCTCAAAGAGCAAAAATTCAAGGTGGTATGCGAATCTAAGGAACCTTACCACGCACCCGAATTTTTGAAAAACCTTATGCTCAACCGCGAATTCGCGCCTCCTACGGACGAACAGAACTCTGTGTTTCTGCAAAAAGTCTCTATAAACAAGGATTTCGGTTATGAGTTCAGCCTCGAATTCAAATTTTTCCCGTTCAAAAAACTCATAGTAGAGCCGGAAAATCTTTTAATGCACTTAAACGATCAGAAAGAGATAAAAGCCTTTATATTGAACATCGCCGAACAAAAAAAGCAGCTGACCAACGGAACTTTTAACGTGGACGTAGTCAATCTCGACGGCGCGGCCGCTTACGACCAGATAAGCGGCATGGTAAAAGCTTTAAAAATTGGTAAAGGCTTTATCAGGCTTTCTACTTCCGATAAAAAATACTCGGAAACTATAAACTACGAAATAGTTAAATAATTTTGAAACATCCTATAGTTGTGGTATAATTTATAAGGGGATAACATGCGCACTAGATCAGCGTCACTTGCGGAAAGAACCGCGATATACGTAATCATACTCATAGGGCTTGCCGCAAACGGCGGCATATGGTGGAAACTTCATTCGGAATTCGTCGTAAGACGCGCAGAAGCGCTCGAAGCGCTCGCGAAGGCCGAAGAAGAGCGCGACAAGCTGCAGCGGACCGTATCGGAAAAAACCTCGCTTTTAGATCAACGCCGCAGAGAAGTCGACGAGAAAAAACGCAAAGACGAAATCAAAAAGAAAGAGTTCGAAACTACTCTCGAAGTGCTGAATAAAACTCTCGTAAATCTTCCCCCGATCGACGTCTGGCCCGAATTGATCAAAAAAATAGAAATCCTGGCATCTGACCTAAAGGTAAAGATACCGACTTTCACGCCTATAGAAAATAAAGACCTGAGAGGAAATATAAAAAAAGATTTTACCGAATTTTACTTTACTCTAGACC
>JAKPTH010000523.1 GCA_029571125.1 bacterium | reverse complement strand
CCGGGAACCCGGCGCCGACGACCAAACCGTCAAAGCCGAAGAATCGCGTTACCCTTTGAAGGTTATGCTCGTAGAAGACCATCCGGTCAATCAGAAACTCGTAAAAATAATCATTTCCAACGCCGGCTATAACGTCGACATAGCAGAAAACGGAGAGCAGGCCGTCGAGCTGTTTAAAAAATCTTTGAACGACGAGCGCTACAATATAATTTTCATGGACATTCAAATGCCCGTGATGGACGGCCTCACCGCTACTAAAAAAATAAGGGAGCTCGAGCTGGACTTTTTAAAAAGGCAGCATGAAAAAATAATAATGCAGATAGACTCCGAAAGCATAATCGGAAAGAAAGAAAGAGAGATGATTTTTAACAACATACATAACAGGCCGACGCCGATAATAGCCATGACGGCTAACGTCGTCAAAGGCGACAGGGAGGCATGCATAAGCAGCGGCATGAACGATTATCTGGCGAAGCCTATAAAAAAAGAAGCTTTATTCGAAATGATAAATAAATGGCTTCTCGAAGAAAACAATTAAGCCCAAAAATATAATTAAACGGAGCGATGTATGGACATTAAACAATTAGCGAAAGCGCTTGACGTAAGCGAAGATATTTTCATAGAACTGATCGACGCCTGGATTCAATCTACCGGCGAAGATCTTCAGGCGCTTGATAATTTGACGCAAACGGCCGATATTAATAAAGTGATCGAACATTCGCACAAAATAAAAGGCGCATCCTCTCAGCTCGGCTTTGCCGTAATAGCCGAAACCGCAAAAAAAATAGAGCACGATGCTCGCGCCGGAAGCGTTAAAGGGCTAGCGGAAGCCGTTAATATTTTAAAAAGCGAAAGAAACGAAATAATAAATTAAAAGAACTTTACTCTGGAAGCGTTAAAAGCTAAAAAAATCCAGGCCGGAATAATTTAATACGCAAAGGTGATAAAAATGTTAAAAAAGGTATTCATATGCGAAGACGAACCCGCGATAGCAAAATTAATTAAATTAAGGCTGAACGCCGACGGCTTTAAAGACATTACCCTGTTCGACAACGGCGAAAAATTGTGCGAGCACATCAAGAACGAAATGCCCGATCTTCTTCTGCTGGACGTAATGATACCCGGCATCGACGGGATGACGATACTCAAAACGCTAAAGGGCGACGACGGCTCGAAACACGTCAAAGTGATAATGCTTACTGCCTTGAGCAAGGAAGCCGACATCGTCAAATGTCTCGACATGGGCGCCGACGATTATATAACCAAACCTTTTTCACCGGCCGAGTTATCAAGCCGGGTTAAAAAGATTTTAAGATAACGCAAAATGGACAGCTTTGATTTAATCATCTTTTTGATCACGGTAAATATAGGTTTCATTTTCCTGGTAATTATTTTGTTCTGCTATATAATAACGGGCAAAATTATTTCCAATTACCGTGACGCGCGAAAAAAAAAGCTGTTCGGCGAACTCGAAGACGCTTTTCTGCCTTTAATAGTATCTAACGATGAAAGCGGAGTGCAGAAAGTGCTCGCGAACATCGGACAGAAAAACCTTGAAAATTTCATAGAATTTATTTCGGTATATCTTAGCAATATAAAAGGCGACGATTTCGACCGCATAATAAACGCGGTTTATAAAAGCCCTGCTTTTAAAATTTTGTGCGACTCCACTACGTCCGGCGATCTCGACACCAGGCTATATTCGATTTACTGCCTGGGTCTTCTTAAAAAACCCGTCTGCATAGACAATCTTCTTAACGCTCTCAGCGACGCGAATTTTTTCGTAAGGATGGCCGCGGTAAAGGCCATAGCTGAAATCGGATGTTTTTCCGCTCTGGATCAGGTTCTCGATGCGCTTTCGCGTGAAAAGCTCGTCACGAGCTATAAATTGTCGGAAACCTTATGGTCTTTCGGCGAAGAAATTTGCGAACCGCTGCTCAAAATACTTAAAACGCGCGACGGACGGATAATCAAGATACACGAAGAAGATCTTCTCACGGCTTCGGTCATTGAAATACTCGGTTATTTCAAATATTTTGACGCATCCGAAGAAATCCACGCCGTGCTTAAGGAGACTAAAATAAATTTAATCATAAAAAACTGCATATATTCGCTCGGAAAAATGGTATATACCGATTCGCTCCGAGATGTTGAAAAGTATCTGGACTCGCGCGATCCTGAAGTGAGAGTCAGCGCGGTAAAAGCAATTTTAGAGTTCCGGAGCGTCGAGAAGATCGATACGCTTAAATATCTTTTAAACGATTCCGACTGGAACGTACGTTATAACGCGGCCGTCGCGCTGTACGAAATGAGCTTCGATTTTCAGGGATATATGTTCAGCCCCGAACTCGCCGGGCAGGAAATGTCGAGGGCATATAGAACCATAGTGCATGTTTTAACCGAAAAATATACGCCGGAAGCCGAAGCGGGGATATGAAAATGGATTTACAGCAATTTTTAATCAGCGTGCTTTATTTTTATAACTACCTGGTGGTATTTTATTTTATTGCCATAAATTTAATATACATACTTCTTAACTTTCTGTCTTTTTTTGAAATAAGAAAATATGTGCGTGAAAACCGCGTAGTAAACACAGGAATCGTTTTCCGCTCCAATTTCTATATTCCGGTATCCGTTCTAATGCCGGCGTATAACGAAAGCCGCAACATAGTGGACAGCGTCAAATCGATGCTACAGCTGCATTATCCGGAATTCGAAATCATAGTCATCAATGACGGTTCGAAAGACGACACCGCCGAGCGGTTAAAAGCCGCCTATAAAATGACCGAAGTCTCCTTCGAGCCTTCGAATTCCCTGCCGTGCAAAAATGTCAGGGGGATCTACGTTTCAAAGACCCACCGCAACCTTATAATGATAGACAAACAGAACGGCGGCAAGGCCGACGCGCTCAACGCAGGCGTCAACTACTCCAGGTATCCGCTTTTTTGCGCGCTCGACGCGGACTCTGTCTTAGACAACGAAAGCATACTTAAGATTTCGCGGGCGTTCATCGAGGAGCCCGATATAATAGCCGCCGGCGGAATAATCCGCGTAATAAACGGCTGCCGCATAGAGGCCGGGGAAGTGGTTTCGATCGACCTTCCGGCAAGCGCGCTTGCAAAATTCCAGATAATCGAATATTTAAGGGGATTCCTTTTCGGCCGTACGGGCTGGAGCGCGATCAATTCGATGCTCATAATATCGGGCGCTTTCGGAATATTCAAAAAGAAAGAGATCGTCGAGGCAGGCGGCTACAGAAGCGACACGGTCGGCGAAGATATGGAGCTCGTGGTAAGGCTTTACAATAAATACAGGCCCGAAAAGAAAATGAAGATCAAATTCATACCCGACCCGGTCTGCTACACCGAAGTCCCCGAAGCGCTGGGCGTGCTTTCAAGGCAGCGCAACCGCTGGCAGCGCGGCCTTATAGACAGCCTTCTTCTGAACATGAATATGCTTTTCAATCCCCGTTACGGCTCGGTAGGGCTTATAGCGATGCCCTTTTTCGTTTTCTTCGAAATGCTGGGGCCGGTGATAGAATTTTCCGGTTACATAGTATTTCTAGTTTCGCTGTGGCTTGGCATCGTAAATTATAAATTCGTGTTATTGTTCATGATGGCTTCCATATCGCTGGGAATAATACTTTCGGTCAGCTCTATTCTTCTCGAAGAGCTTACTTTCAAAAAATATTCCAGCGTTTCGCAGGCTTCGTGGCTGTTTTTATACTCCGTACTCGAAAATTTCGGCTACAAGCAGCTCAACACTTATTTCAGGTTCAGAGGCACGATAGATTATATTCTCGGAAATAAGCACTGGGGCGAAATGACCAGGCTCGGATTCAAAAAAAATAAATGATTATTTAAGCAATAGAAAGGCAAGAGGTGTGGTTTATGGGAAAAATCAAAGCGGTGGCTTTAATGTCCGGGGGGCTCGATTCGATGCTCGCAACTAAAGTAATCGAAAAGCTGGGCATAGAAGTTTACGGCATCAATTTTTATACCGGGTTTTGCATTACCGAGCAGAGGCGGCGCGTGGACGGAGCAAAATCAGCCGCCAGCAAGAAAAAATTAGAGAACGCCGCGCTCAAGTCGGCGGCGGAAATAGAAATACCGGTAGAAATAGTGGATATATCCGAGGAATATCTCAAAATGGTCACCAACCCGCGGCACGGATACGGCTCGAATGTCAATCCGTGCATAGACTGCAGGATACACATGCTGCGCGAAGCTCACAAATATATGCAGAAAATCGGCGCACAATTCATCGTGACCGGCGAAGTAGTGGGCCAGCGGCCGATGTCGCAGCATAAAAACACGATGCGTATGATAGAAAAAGAGGCCGGCGTCGCCGGGCTCGTTTTAAGGCCGCTTTCCGCAAAACTTCTGGAACCGACTATTCCTGAAAAAACGGGGCTCGTCGATCGCGAAGCGCTTTACGCCATAGGCGGGCGAGGCCGCAATCCGCAGATGAAGCTTGCGCGCGAGCTCGGAATCGCAGTATTTCCCAATCCGGGCGGAGGCTGCTGCTTTTTAACGGACCAGACTTACGCCGAGCGCTTTTTCGACCTTATGAAGCACAGGGAGCAAAAGACGCTCACGATGGAAGACGTGGTAAGGCTCAGGCTGGGAAGGCATTTCAGAATAAAAGAAACTCACAAGATAATAATCGGGCGCAACGAAGCGGAAAACGATTTAATAGAAAAGTACGCCGGCGAAAATATGGCCATAATAAAAGCAACGGTAGAAAAAGGGCCCGTCGGCCTGATAGAGGGAATATTCGAAGACAGTGATATAGTTCTTGCGGCCGCGATTACGGCCGGTTATGGAAAGGCCAAAAACATGGATTCGGTCGAATTTGAAATTATAACCGGAAGCGTCAGGCGCGTTATGGATATAAAGCCGGTCGATCCGCAGATATATTCAAAATTTATAATACAGCACCAGGTAAAATAAAAGGGATTAAAAAGCTTTTCTCTACACCAGAATATCGATTTTAAGAGAGCCGTTTTCCAGGTTGGCCTTTACGGGCTGCACGGGATTCGGCTTTACTTTCAGGCCGTATTCCTTCATGCTGGATTCCAGATGCATATATTCGTTCACCGGATATACTTTTACGAAATTAATAACGTTGCTCATTGAAATTCCCCCAGTTTTTTGTATTTATTTATTTCATATGAAGCGTTTAGTTATTAATATCGGCAAAAAAAGAAAAATTTTAAGCCTGGGCTTTTTCATTTTAAGCGGGCAGTTATGGGCAGGGCGCGTGCGGCATTAGGGCGTCCGTGCCCCGACCTCCCGCCCGACAGACATGGATGTCTTAGTGCCGCCGATGCCATGGATGGCAAGGAGGCGGCCCTCAAAAATTTTGTCTGGCCCCTGCTACACGCTTAAAAACAACTTAAAAATAGGTTGATGATCCTTATTGCTAATAAAAAACTTTATGCAGACTCACCAGCAGGCCATTATTGCAGCGCAGACGCGCGCGTAAGCGCGCGTCTGCAAAAAACAGAAATAGAAAGCGGAGTGCAAAAGAAGTTTTAGCTGCATAAGAAAAGAGCTTAGCTGAATTAACGCGCAGGCGGAAAAGGCGGCAATCCACAGAAGTAAAGCGTCAGGCTATTCAGGGGTTGGAAGAGATTTTAAGGGAAGGGAGGGGCCTTTGGCCCATCGCCTTCCCTTATCAAAACGAAATGAAAAAGAATCATTAACGTCTGAACGTGCGTATGCGGAGGCGTGTTTATTTTGAACTCATACGCATGCTCATTATAAGCGCGGTGAGGTTGTAATAAATGTTGCTGACCGGCGCTATGAGCACGGTGCCCGTGCCTTCGAATACGTTGAGGAAGCCTTCGCCGGAGGTCATGCTTCCGACGAGGGATTTAGCCGCTTTCTGCACTGAAAAGTTAAGTCCGGCGGTGCGCGCTATAGCGAAGCTTCCGTCGACCGCGAGCCTGTCGTTGACGAGTTTGATTCTTTCCACTTCGCCAGGCGAGTGGATTACGACCTGGCCGGTGCCTTTTACGCTGGTCTGAAAGAAGCCTTCGCCTGAAAAAAGGCCTGAAATCGCCTTGTTGGTATAAGCTCCGACTTCGACGTTTATATCGGAGCATACGTAAGCGCTTTTATCGAGTATCCATTCTTC
>JAKPTH010000608.1 GCA_029571125.1 bacterium | reverse complement strand
GAATGCGAGGACGAAATTCATGAAAGAGCCGGCGAATAAGATAAGCATTTTCGCCCATGGGCTCTTGTTATAAAACGCGCGCGAGGAGTCTTCCAGCTCGTCGTTCTCGTCCATGCCGGCGAGGTCCACGTAGCCTCCGAGAGGTATCGGACGCACGCAGTAAAGCGTTTCGCCGTATTGTTTACCGAACAGAAGCGGCCCGAAGCCGATCGAAAATTCACGTACCAGTATGCCGCTCTTTTTAGCGGTTATATAGTGGCCGAATTCATGAAAGACCACTATCAGCGATATTACGAAAGAAACAGATAAAAAACCTATTAAAAAACCCATTACTTATATGACCTCCAATGATTTAATTCAATAAGATAAAGCCGGGCCGTTACTTGACGAATAAAACGAAGTAATAATACGAAAAAGGCAGCGTCAGCAAAAGGCTGTCTATTCTATCTAGAACTCCGCCATGGCCAGGTATCAGCCCGGAAGAGTCCTTCACTTCGCCGTCGCGCTTGAACTGCGATTCAATAAGATCGCCGAGGACGGAAAAAGCGTTCAACGCGAACGCATATAAAATATAAGCCCAGAAAGGCATCTGAGCGGCCGGCGCCCACAGGTAAAAAGCCGAGGCGGCGGCGCAGGAAAAAACCAGTCCGAAATAAACTCCGACGACCGATTTTTTAGGCGATATGGCCGGCGAAAGTCTTTTGCCGCCGCGCCCGAAAGCCATGCCGCCGAAATAAGCGAAAGTGTCGGCGGCCCAGACGAGGATCATTGCCATGAATAAAAATTTGGCGCCATATTCAAGGGTCCTGATATACATCGCGAAGCTTAGAAAAACCGGAATATAAAAATACGCGAATACGGTGGCCGAAATATCCAGGATGGAATTTTCGATGCGTTTATAGAACTGGAGCCATAATATCAAAAAAACGGCGCCGAGTA
Source organism: bacterium (assembly GCA_029571125.1). Classification (GTDB taxonomy): domain Bacteria; phylum Muiribacteriota; class UBA9980; order UBA9980; family UBA9980; genus UBA9980. The sequence continues at coordinate 4,769 of JAKPTH010000608.1, read as the reverse complement.
TCATTACCGGCGAAAATTCGAATCCGTGAGAAGTTTTATTCACGAAGAAAAAATGAGCGTTGATATAATAAAGCGCGGTTATTACGAAAGCAGGCGCCCTGAAGCACGAAGCGCCTTTACGGGCGGCTATCGCAAAAAATTCGTCCAGGGCGAAAAGGCTTAAGGCCAGAAGCATGAGGCAAAGCGGCAGTCCGCCGTAATATACGGCGAATAAGACGAAGGGTATTAAAAATAAGGCGGAAATAATTCTTGCGGCCATTAAATATAACTTTAACCGTCAGGCACGGATAAAAAATCAGCCGGCGGTTATCGCAGGTTTGATCCCCCCAAATCTTCGCTCGCGCGAATTATAATTGATTATCGCCTGTACGAGGTCGGTTTCTTCGAAATCAGGCCACAATTTTTCGGTTATATAAATTTCGCTGTAGGCTATCTGCCATAAAAGAAAATTCGACACCCTGAACTCGTTGGAAGTCCTTATCAATAATTCAGGATCGCCGAGCGCCGGTGAATATAAATAATTTCTAATATACTTTTCGTCGATATAATCAAATTTTTCTCCGCGGGGGAGGCTTTCTTTTTGGACGTGTTCTGAAACGATACGTTTAACGGCATCTATAATTTCGGCGCGGCCTGAATAATTTACGGCCAGATTTAAAAGCATTCCGCCGCAGCCGGCGGTGGCCTGCTCGGTTTTTGATATCGTTTCCTGCACGTTTTCCGGAAGCTCTTTCAAGCGCCCCATCACCTTGAAACGGATATCGTTTTCTAAAAATTTAGAAAGCTTGGTTTTCATATATTCGTTAAAGATCGACATTAAAAAATTGACTTCTTCGGCCGGCCGTTTCCAGTTTTCGGTGGAAAAAGAATAAAGGGTAAGAGCGCCCACGCCTATTTTAGCGCAGAACTCCGTAATTTTTTCAACGACGGACACGCCTTTCATATGGCCGTAGGTGCGGGGCTGGCCGCGATTTACGGCCCACCGCCCGTTTCCGTCCATAATGACGGCTATATGCGACGGTTTGGGCATCGCTTTTAATTCTTCGATTGAAAGGTTATTCATAGGGCACCGCGGGCGGAAGGCGGAAGAAACCCCTCCGCCTTCCTTTATTTTCAGAATATTAAGCCGTCAATATGTCTTTGTTTTTCGCTTCGGTAACTTCGTCGATTTTAACGATGTACTGGTCGGTAATTTTCTGTATCTTATCGTTTGCTTTTTTGAAATCGTCTTCGGTTATTTCGGCGTCGTTTTTAGCTTTCTTGATGTGTTCGAGCACGTCGCGGCGGTGGTTGCGGACCGCGATCTTGTATTCTTCGGATTTTTTCTTGACTATCTTGACGAGTTCCTGGCGGCGTTCGCCGGTGAGGGGCGGAACGTTGAGCCTGATAATATTTCCGTCGAGCTGAGGGTTGATGCCGATATCGGATTTCTGTATAGCCTTATTGATTTCGGCGAGAGCGCTTTTATCGAAAGGGGTTATTATAATCTGTTTGGGGTCCGGAACCGATATGGTCGCTACCTGCGTAAGCGGGGACTGGGTTCCGTAATAATCCACTTTTATCTTGTTGAGTATGCTCGCGTTCGCTCTGCCGGTGCGGAACGTAGAGTATTCATCCTTCAAGGCCGTAAGGGTTTTTTCCATTTTATCGGTTAACTGCGAATAGGTTTTTTCTAACAATTCTGCTCCCTCCCTGATATTAAATTACTTTGCGGTATTCGCGTGAACGAGCGAACCCACGGTTTCACCTTTTACTATTCTCAATATATTTCCTTCGTCGCGTATATTGAAAATCACTATGGGCATATCGTTTTCCATGCACAGCGTAAAAGCGGTCATATCCATTACGTTAAGGCGCTTTTCAATGGCGTCGATGTAGGTTATGTCGTCGTATTTGACGGCGTCGGGAAATTTGACGGGGTCTTTCGAATAAATGCCGTCTACCTTTGTAGCCTTTAAGAGCAGGTCCGCGCGCAATTCGACGGCGCGCAAAGCCGCGGGCGTATCGGTGGTAAAAAGCGGATTGCCGGAGCCGGCCGCCAGGATTAAAACGCGTTTCTTTTCAAGATGGCGGAGCGCTCTTCTTAAAATGAAAGGCTCGGCGACGGATTTGACTTCGAGCGCCGAAAGCACGCGGGTGGTAAGTCCGGTTTTTTCGATGGCGTCCTGAAGCGCAAGGGCGTTCATCACGGTAGCGAGCATTCCCATATAATCGGCCGCGCATCTTTCAAAACCCAGGTCTTTAGCATATATTCCGCGGAATATATTACCGCCGCCTACTACTATGGCTATTTCGACGCCTAAATCGTATATCTGCTTGATTTCATTTGAAATTCGCGTAAGCGTGGCGGGATCGTAACCGGAGCCGGTTTTGCCGCCGAGCGTTTCGCCGGATAATTTCAATAAAATACGCTTATATTTTACAGTCAATTTCAATTTTCCTTTCGCCGCCCGAATCTTGAATTGGCCTACGCAACGGCGTTTTTAATTATATCACATAAAAACGGCGCCCGCGCGATGAAATTAAAGCGATAATCTTTAAACTCAAAGCCGGGCGCATTTTCGAAAAACTATTTGCCTATTTCAAATCTGACGAAACGTTTAATTTTTACGGAAGAGCCTATTTTTTTAACTTTTTCAGCTATGTACTGGTTAACTTTAACGTTGGGGTCTTTTACGAAGGCCTGTTCGGTGAGGCATCTTTCTTCGTAGAATTTATTGAGTTTTCCGACGATTATCTTTTCGATTATATCGGCGGGCTTTTTCTGATCGGCCATCTGGGCGCGGTAAATTTCTTTTTCTTTTTCGATGAGGTCTGCGGGGACTTCCGAGCGTTCGATGCACAGCGGATTAGCCGCGGCAATCTGCATCGCGATGTCCTTGGAGAATTCTACGTAATCGGCGTTTTTAGCCAGGCCGGCGTCGCCTTCGACTTCGAGCAATACGCCGAGTTTAGCTCCCATATGGATATATGAGTGAACGAGGCCCGAGCTGAATATGGCGAATCTTCTTACGCCGAGGTTTTCTTTGATGGAGCCGACTTTTTCAGCTATGAAATCGCTTACTTTCAGCGATTTGTTTTTGCAGTAAGGCTGTTCTAAAAGGCATACCGCGGAAGCGTTCTCGCCGGCGGGAACTTCCTGGGCGTTTAAATATTTGGGTTTAGCTTCCATTACGTGTTCGGCGATATCTTTTACGAATGCCTGGAAACCGTCGTTACGGGCGACGAAATCGGTTTCGCAGTTCACTTCGACCAATATTCCCGACTTCTGGTCGGGCGATACGATGGTGTAAACGATGCCTTCGTTGGCCACGCGGTCGGCTTTAGCTTTAGCGGTAGCCATGCCTTTTTTGCGGAGATAATCAACGGCTTTTTCCATGTCGCCGCCGTTTTCCATAAGCGCTTTTTTGCAGTCCATCATGGGGCAATCGGTTTTTTCGCGTAATTCTTTTACCATACTAGCAGTTATTTCCATAATTTTTAATCCCTTTCCATTTATAATTTATTTTTTTTGTTTTTTATCTTAATCGAGGTTATATTCAAATAACAGAATATAGCCTTTTTATGATCGTTGTATTTAGATTAAACGTTTATTTATTGCCGTCGGAGTTGTATAAGATAAGCCGTCACGGCGATTCGACAAAAAGAAGCCGCGCAAAACGGCTCCGCTCCTATCTAAAAACATGCATACGCAAGGGCATGCATGTTTTTAAACAGGGGTTTATATGCAAAGATTAAGCGTCGCTGCGTGTCATTTTGCGTTTGGTTTCGCCGATTTTTTCGACTTTCACTATTTTGCTTTCGTCTCCAATAACGGCTTCGAGAGCTTCTTTTTCGCTCGCGGTGGAATATTCTTCGTCCATCGTCGTGCTGTCGGGAAGTTCGGTTTCATCGGCTGCGGCGGGTGCGCCGGCGTCTTCGCTGCGTCCTTCGCGTCCTTCGATGATAGCGTTGGAAACGGTCTGGGTGAGAAGTTTTATAGCGCGGATAGCGTCGTCGTTACCGGGGATTACGTAATCGATTTCATCGGGATCGCAGTTGGTGTCTACTATGCCGACCGTAGGTATGTTAAGCTTGCGGGCTTCGGATACGGCTATATGTTCTTTTTTAGGATCTATTATAAAAAGGGCCTGAGGAAGCTTGCGCATATTTTTAATGCCGCCGAGGTATTTTTCGAGTTTTACGCGTTCTTTTTCTTTGGCGGAAACTTCACGCTTGGGCAGGAGATCGTAGGTGCCGTCTTCTTTCATGGCTTCGATTCTCTTAAGGTAGTCGATACGTTTCTGGATCGTTTCGAAATTAGTGAGAGTGCCGCCCAGCCAGCGCTGGTTGATAAAATGCATTCCGGCGCGGTTAGCTTCTTCTTTAATGGTTTCCTGGGCCTGTTTTTTAGTTCCTACGAATAAGATGGTGCCTTTATTGGCGGCTACCGACTTAATGAAATTGTAGGCTTCCTGGATTTTTTTAACGGTTTTCTGCAGATCGATTATGTAGATACCGTTTCTTTCGGCGAATATGAATCTCGCCATTTTGGGGTTCCAGCGGCGCGTCTGGTGTCCAAAGTGAACGCCCGCTTCGAGTAAACTTTTCATTGATACTACTGACATCTGAGTAACTCCTCCTTATGGTTTTATTCCGCCACGAACGTCTTTTTTTTGTAAAATCCGCCGCCACATGATGCTTTCAGTGTAACGCCGGGCACCTTCACAAAAATCGGTTCGTGTGTGAATTGCTATAATTTTATCACAAAATTAAACATTTTGCAAGAT
>JAKPTH010000499.1 GCA_029571125.1 bacterium | reverse complement strand
ATCTGAATATCCATAAGGATGGCGTCGAATTTTTCGGCGCAGGCCATTTCATATGCGATCTGGCCGTTTTCGGCCGTTTTTACTTCGTGGCCGTACATCGTGAGCAGTTTCGAGGCGAGCTTGAGGTTCATAAGATTGTCTTCGGCCAGCAGCAGTTTATACCTTATTTTTGTTTCGCCCGGCTTGAAAACTGTTTCCGGAGCCGATGCATCGCCGGCGCCGGCGGAGCCCTTATCGAAGCCGATGGTGAAATAAAACTTGCTTCCGCGGCCGATTTTACTTTTGACGAAAATCCTTTCGCCGCCCATCAGCTTGACTAAGTTATTCGATATCGCCAGCCCCAGGCCGGTTCCGCCGTATATCCTCGTTACCGAAGGGTCCGCCTGGTTGAACGGGCTGAATATTTTCTCTATTTTCTCTTCCGTTATGCCCGCGCCTTCGTCGGCCACTTCAAAAAATATTTCGGCCCATTGCCCGGTCTCTTTGACCAGTTCCGCGCGGAGCGAAACGCTTCCCGCGGCGGTGAACTTGACGGAATTGCCGAGAAGGTTGAGCAGTATCTGCTTCAAACGGTTGGCGTCGCCTTTCAAATGGAAATCGATGCGACGGTCTACGCTATGGCTGAGAGCTATCCCTTTCTTTACCGACGATACGTTCACGATCGCGAGCGTTTCGTCGACAAGCCTTTGCAGCGAAAAATCGATTTTTTCGAGTTCGAGTTTCCCAGCTTCTATCTTCGAAAAATCAAGTATATCGTTTATTATGGCCGCCAGAAACTGGCCGCTGTTTTTTACGCAGCCCAGCATTTCAGCCTGATCGGCGGTTAAGCCGGTGGTTTCGAGCATATCCGAAAAGCCTATCACCGCGTTCAACGGCGTTCTGATCTCATGGCTCATCATGGCCAGAAAATCGCTTTTAGCCCTGCTGGCGTTTTCGGCGGCGTTTTTCGCTTCGGTGGCTTTTTTTTGCGCTTCGAGCAGCTCGGCAGTCCTTTCTTCTACTTTTTTTTCGAGCCGCGACATATAATCGTAAGCAGTCGCTCGCATTTTTTCAAAAGCTCCCGCGAGCTTTCCTATTTCGTCGTTTGCGGCCGCAGTTATTTTATTTGAATAATCGCCGGAAGATACGCGCTCGCATTCTTCGGCCAGACTGTCTATTGGGGTTATAATGAGATACTTGAACGTATAATAGATTATCATGATGATCATCAGAATAATCACCAGCCATGTGGCTATTATCGGCTTGAGGGTGTTTGCCGATGCCACGGTGGTTTTGTCTGCGGGAATGGTTACGCTTATTCCGCCGCGCACTTCGCCGATTTTATAGTTCTGCTCCTCGTGGCATTTAAGGCATGATTTTTCTATGAATAAAGGCGCCATATAGCGAAAATTTACGGCTTCGCCGTTTTTATCGAACATATATTCGTGATTTTCCTTTTTTCCTTCTTCGAAAAGCTTCAGGGAAGCTTTTTCAAAAGCGTCGGGAGCGTTGTCCGGGTTGATAAGCTTGAGACTGGTTATGTGGAATTTGAACATCGCGCTGGTTTCTGCGAGTTCGGAAATCTGGCGGGTTACGAGCGCAGGGTTTTCTAAAGTATATTCGGTTCCTGTTTGGTCTTTTATATCGTACTTTAAATCCTTTACTTTCATCAAGTAAGGATTGGTGGATATTCCGTCCTTTTTTTCGATAAAAACTCCGCCCTGCATGGCAACCCAGCTTCGCGTGAGCTGTATTTGCTGGAAGAACGCTCTGGCGGTGGATAAAAAATTAAGATGGTCGCTTTCATTGATGATGGCGTTAATGTAATAAGAGCTTAACGCGGCTATCAAAAGCAACGAGGCGCCGATAATTAGTATCAGTTTTCTTTTAATCTGCATTGCAATTATACCCGCACTTTTTGATTTCGGCTTTGAAAATATCGAGTTCGCGACCGAGGAGCTCGAACAATCCGACTGCGTCTTCGAAGCGGCTTTCGCGTCCGGCCGTTTCGAGGTTTAAAAACGCCTGCTTCAGCCGCGGAGCGCAGACATTCGCGGCGGAGCCTTTTAACCTGTGGGCCGATTTGAAAAGGGTTTCCGGCTCCTTGCGCTCTATGGCGTTATTTATAATAGACCGGTATTTTTCTATGTCTTCAAAGAAAATTTTGATGATATCTTTTGCCAGCGAGTCGTTCGAAAAGGTGTTTTTGACGAATTTTTCCCGGTCGAAAATTGAAACGCTATCGGAATCGCCCGCCGCCGCTCCGTTTTGGGCGCAAATAACCGAAGAGCCAGGCAGGACGGGAAGGTCCGGCGCCAAAGACTGCCTTGCCGCGTTTTTCACGTAACGCAATATTATATCGTTGAATTTTTCTATTTCTATCGGTTTTGAAAGATAATCGTTCATTCCGGATTCGATGCACCTTTCATAATCGCCCCTGATGGCGTTGGCCGTCATGGCTACGATCGGCACCTCGCGGTCGGTCATTCGTATCTGCCTGGTGGCTTCGTAGCCGTCGATGCCCGGCATCTGTATATCCATGAATATTATATCGTAGCGGTTTTTTTTGACCAGCTCCACCGCTTTCAGCCCGTCTTCTGCTTTGTGAGGCCTGTGCCCCATTTTTTTCAGCAGCTCCTCGACTAAGATGTAATTAATAAGATTATCTTCTACTATAAGTATTTCGTAACTGGCGATATTTTTTTCTATTTTAAAAACTGGCGAGGCTTTTGATCCGGATGCAGTTTCCGGCTTTGCCGTAAAAGGAAGCGTGAAGTAAAATTTACTGCCTTTATCTATGGCGCTTTCGACGGATATTTTTTCGCCGTTTAAAAGCTTGACGAGCTGGTTGGAGATATGGAGCCCCAGGCCCGTGCCGCCGTAAATTCTTGAAATTTCAGGCCGGGCCTGGTCGAAAGGTTTGAATATCTTTTCTACCTGCTCCGAAGACATGCCGATTCCGTTGTCTATGACGTTGAACGTTACGAAAGTCTTATCGTTTTTATAACAGCAGAGCTTTATTTCTATTTTTACCTCGCCGTTTTTGGTGAATTTTATGGCGTTGGATACGAGGTTTAGCAATATCTGCCGGAGTTTTTTATAATCGCCGGTAAGGCTGACGCCGATATTTTCGTCTATGTAAACGTTCGTGGAAACGCCGTTAGCCGCCGCGGACTGGCGTGTGAGCGTTATAACGTCGT
>JAKPTH010000489.1 GCA_029571125.1 bacterium | reverse complement strand
CGCAACTTCAGCGACCGAGCCGACGATAACTTTTACCGTAGCTTTTAATTCAGTGCCGTCAACCGAGCCGGTAAAGGTATATGTACCAGCGACGGAAGCGTTGTAAGCAGGGGTAGAAACTAACGACCATACTACGTTTTTGGTAGCGACTGTGCTGTTGCTGAGCCCAACGCTGACCTGAGCCGGGAACTGGATAGCTGAAACAGCTGTTCCAGAAGCGACCGTGATGTCCGCGGGATTGGTAACCGATACTATGTTAACAACGGTAACGTGGTTAACGGCGTCGGTAACCTGAGCAGGCGTAGTGGTCGAATTGATCGTGGTGCCGCCAACCGTAACGGTCGTAGCGCCGCCGGCCGATGTGATAACGGCCGAAGCGTCTTTAACGGCGGTAACGAACGCGTTTAATACGTCCGAAAGAGCTGCGTCGAGAGCCGATAATATCGATGATTTTACGGTTTCGGGAACGCTCGAAGCGTTGAGAACGGTCTGAACCGCTTCTACAGCGTCTCTGATAGCGGTGATCGTTGCAGCGCCAACGGCGGTGTCGATCGTCGATTTAACCGTAGCGGGCATCGTGGTAACCGATGAGCTTACGGGTATCGAAGGAGCCACTAAGTTTTTATCTCTAGCGATTGTAGCGAGAGCTGTTGATTCGCCATTGAGATTAACGCCGGTAACGTTAACTGTCGAAACCGAAGCAGCGCTCATCTGAGTGGCGGTAGGAAGATTACCAGCTATAGCCGAGTAAACGACTTTGCCGGTTGTTTTGTGTCTGATAACTACTAAAGCGGTAACGTTAGCCGCGCCAGCGGGAACCGTAGCCGTGTAAGTAGTGCCGTTGATGACTACCGCTGAACCGGTGATTTCGGTCATGGTAGCGGCGTTGAATACGCCCATTTCGTAGTTGGTGCCGTAGTTTACCATTTTATTAGGCGCGCCAGCCGGTGCTGATAAAGCAGGGATGGTACCTGTGATAACTACGCTGGATGTTGTTGCCGGTGTCGGCGTTGTGCTGTCGTCACTGCCGAAGCAACCCGTCATCATTGTGACGAAAAGCATCATGACGATTAGAAGACCTAACCTTTTTGACATTGTGTAACCCACTCCTTTTAATTGATTTTTGGTAAGTTGTTTGGTTGTTTGTTTAAGTTTTTAAAACTAAACTTTGTTTAACCCACTCGTTAAAGTGCGATTTTAACACTTAAGAAAATAAATGTCAAGAATTTTTTTTGATTCCTGACCACCCGGTAAAATTTGCTTCAAAATTCGGTTTACTCTATAAGCAATACCTCCTTTTTGATAAATTTTTAACTTGCTGATTAATTAAGGTTGCTTTTATATTACTCTGGACTTTTACTTTCTTAGGACCTCTTAACCTCCCTGGATTGATTTATCTATTTGATATGTTATACAAACCAAAAAAACACGGTAACCTTAAGCCCCGCTTTTTAGATTGTTATTTATTACGTTAGTTATGTTTATATTATGATTATGATTGTCTATACCGCACTCCATGCTCGAAGCCGGTATGGACGAAGATAAGTCGGGCGCCGTCATCACAGCTGAAAACTGGCTGGAATTCTGGGCCTGTTCATTGGATACGCTAAAAATCAGTCGTTTTTTCATTAACTAAATAACCCCTGATGTATTATTGAGTTATAAAAGGTAAAGGCATTATAAATTATTTTTTTTTTAATGTCAAGAAAAATTTTGCCGTTTTATTTTATGCCATATAACCAGTATTATCAATCTTTTTAACATGATTTTTACAAAATATTTATAATTTCATAAAGTTGCTTTACAATTTTTGGGTGAAGGATTTAAGTACAATAAGCATAATATCATGAATCGCCTTTTTATTATAAAAATAATTATTACCCCGTCCTTTATAACTCGAACCACTATAACGCCAGCCGCAAAACCCTTGTGTTGACTTACCAGCCCGCCATTATTGCAGCGCAGACGCGAGCGTAAGCGCGCGTCTGCAAAAAACAAAAACAAAAACTGAAATAGAAAAATAGAAGAAATAAATTTTGGTAGTTAAAGAAAAGAAAAAAAAGAGGAAAATATTTTATAGCAATATAAGAAAAGGGCATAATGAGATTAAAGTCACTTCAGAAAAGCCTGCACTTCACCTTAATAAAGCGTCAGGCTAATTCGGGGTTGGGAGGGATTTTAAGGGAAGGGAGGGGCCGCGGCACCTCGCCTTCCCTTATCAAAAACCAGGCTTCGTATCCGACTTTTCTAATAAAAAAATCCGGGTTTCGACGGCGAGGATTCGTTGAAAAGCGGGCCGAGCGCCTGAAAAGTCGGAGCGATCTCGCCGGCGCGGCTTATGGCTCCCGGAACGTCGGCGCCGGCAAAAACCCCGTTTCTGGCCGCATGTGAAATGGCCGCGTTTAAATGGAATATGATCGCCGAATCGGTGCGGCCGCTTTCGTAAAAGCAGCGCGCAAGATAGTAGTGCGCCGCATAATTGGCGTAATTATAATATATGGAGCTGGCGAAAGAAAATTTTGCGCCCTCGACGTCGCCGGCTTTATAAAGCTCAAGGCCTTCTTCGCAATAGCTCGAGGAACTTTTAAGCCGGTCTTCGGGCCGAACCGTCGATATGACCGTTTCCATCAATGTGCGGTCAAAAGACCCGGCCGAAGCGTTAAAGGATATGCTCAAACCGTCTTGCGTATCGCCGTCGGGCCGCTGCGCGGATGCGCCGGACGCTTCGGCGGCGGAATCGGCCCACAGCGTGAATTGAAAGTAATGCCCGGAGCGATAGACGCTCCCGGAGCCCGGCCTTTCACCTCCGGAACAGAACCCTTTAAAATAAGGGGTTTCGGCCTCGCGGTCGAAATATTTGCGGAATATCCTCTGAATGGCCTTTATTATAATGCCGTACCGCTCGTTGACTACGACCTTTAAAAACTCGCGCTCGGAAGTCAGGCCGAAAAACAGCGCGAAATTTTTAAGCTCGCTCATCAGGTAGTTGCGGTTGTCGGATATGTAAATCCGGTCGCCGCCCTTGGAAAGCACGCAAACGAACTCGCGTCCGGCTGAAACGCTTTTTTTATTTGAAAACGCAGCCTGGCCTCGCGGCGTGTCGTTTTTTACGAATTCGGTTACCGCCGATTGCATTACATACCCGGCCGGCACGAAAACGTTATACTTGAATATAGTCCTGTATGTGCCGGCGGCCGATACTTTTGAAAGTTTAGGATATACGGCTTTAGCGGGGATCTCGTAATACCTGGCGGCCGCGGTGAGATAAGCGGCTGTAAGGACTATTGCCAGCGTATTGGCGCTGAAAACGGCTGAAAATAAACGGTAAGCGGCGCCGGAAGGCGGCGGCTCGGGACAGCCGAAACTTTTTTTCACGTCGGCGCGGCTGAACGCCGCGTAAACGAGTATGGAGAAGACTATATACAGCGAGCCGCTTTCAGGCCTGGAAATCGAGCCGAAAATCAAAAACGTCGTTACCGCGAGGCCGATATGCAGCCGGGCAAGCCCTATTATAAGCGAATGAACGCGGGCCGTCCTGAAAAATATTCCCGCGAGGCCTAAAACGGCGTAAACAGAACCGGCTAGGCTGAGTATATTACGGCTTACTGCGATAAATGGAAATAAATAGAATACAACCGGCGCGCTCAATTGAGGGTTCGAAGCCAGCCAGAAACGGTAGCGGTCGAAAAACAGCGCGAAATCATAGAAGGCGCCGAGCCCGGCTATAAGGATTATTAAAAGCAGTATTTTAACGCGGTCAGCGAACATGGCGCCCCCTTTATAAAAAGCATTGCCGCGGCTTATTTAAGAATGTATTTAGCCACGCGGTATTCGTCTTCGTCGGCCGACGCGAATATGAAAGCGCCGTTTTCGGCGGCGCGGACGTAGCGCATGCACGACATTTCGGGCGAAATGGGCGCGGGCGTCTTTGAAATAAGCCTTCCGGTGTCGCCGCTTAATTTTACGAAGTAAGCTTCGGACGGAGCGTCGTTATAAGCGCCCAGCACGGCGTAAGCGAGTATGTTTTTGCCGGCGTCGCAGCCTAAAACCATAAAATTCTGAACCGGCAAATGAAAAGCCGCTTTCAGCGACGCGCTTTCGAACTTGGCCGGTATCCTGTATGTTTTAAGTGATATTTCGTTGGGCATGGAAGGGTTTTCGTTATATACGACTTTCACGGTGTCGCCGGAGGCCATTATAACGGGCTGAAAGTTAAGGTCCAGCTCGTATATGAGATCGCCG
>JAKPTH010000473.1 GCA_029571125.1 bacterium | reverse complement strand
AATAATACCGCCGAGAAGAAGGCCTGCGAGTCTGACTTTTTTGTAGCGGCTATAACGGTTGATATCACCTGTTACTATCATATCCGCTTCAAGGCATTGCGATAATCTTGCCATATCGTTTTCCGAAACGCCCTGTGCGTTGGAAATGAGATTGGTTACGCGTGAAGCGTCTACTACGGAGTAGCCCTTGTGACGGAATTCATCGACTACGGCTTTATAAACTTTGTCAGCGGCTTCAGCGTTGTTCGAGTTATCGTTGAACGGAAGGACAGCTACGCGGCCCCGGCTGTATTGCACTCTGCCGGGACGGGAGCTTGTCGTCGCGAGCGAACGGCTGCGGTAGTCTTTGAGCATGTTATCGTATCTTTCTATGGTAAGGGGCTGGGCGCAAGCGGAATTTTCAGCGCATTTCGTCGCGCATTCGACGGTTTGACCGTGCTGATGTCCGCATGCACATGTTTGCGAGGAAGCGCATTCGGTTTTAACTTCGGGGCAGCGCATGCTCTTATTTGTTTTAGTTACGGTTGCGCAAGGCGCTTCGACGGCAGCGCATCCTTTTTTCAGGGCTTCTTTAACGAGTTTTCTGGCTTCGCCGCGCGAAATCGAGCGGCCGTGAGCGAGGCAGTAAGATGCTACATATCCTTCGAGCGACATATAATTGGCTTCTGCGCTGAAAGGTTTAATTCCGGTTAAATCCGGAATTACTATGCTTTCCGATGAAAATGACGGCAGAACTAAAAACATTACCGAGCCGACGGCGAGTGCGAAGACCAGCATTGATAAATTAGCGGCGCGTTCGCCGTATTTTCTCATTCCGATATGCTTTTGAATATTATCGACAATGAGAGTTCCGGTTTCGTCGTTGCGCGAAAGGAAATCGAGCGCTAAAATAGCGAGCGCCTGCGCCACTATAAGCGATATGGAAATATCGGAGCCCGAAAATAAAGACAGCGCCGATAAAATTAACGTACATTTCAGGGATAAGGAAAACAACTTTAACATATAACCACCTCTTTTAATTTAGTTGGGTTTGTAAGTTAGATAAAATTAATTATTTAATTGTAGTCCGATAAATAAAAAACCGTCCCGAAATATGGGCCGGTATCATCATGATAAAAATATTCTTCCTTGATAAGACTAATGTGCTGATAAAAGTAAAATTCCTGTCTTAAGTTTAACACCTTATATTTAATTTTGTCAAGCGTGATTTTTAAGTTTTTTAGAAACATGTAAAGATAATCAAATAAAAACCGATAAATGTGAATGATAATAGAAGTGTATTTATTTTAATTTATAAAGTAAGAGGATTGATCATGAAAAATTTGAGTCCCATGCTTAATTTATTTAAATCGGTAGCAATAATGATTGTGGTCGTTTTGGCGATTGGATACCCGGTTTCAGGCGCCGAATGTAAAATGCCGGGAAGCGTGACGCTCGAAGGCGTTATAACCGACGCCGCTTCGGCGGAAGCGCTTGGCGGCGCGGCGGTCGCAGCCGGCGGAAAAGCTGTTAAAAGCGATGAAAACGGCAGGTACAGCATATCCGGTCTGATGCCAGGACGAATTATCGTCGAGATTAAAAAGCCGGGTTATGAAATGTATAGCGAATCTATTAAAGTGACGAAAGGTTCAAACTCTTTTAACGTAAAGCTTAAAGCGCAAAGCCCGGCGGCGGGATCAGGGTTGATAACCGAAGACAGGGGCGAACTTGCCGTTAGAAATAGCTATGAAGATCTGGTGCAAAAAAGTAAAGAACGCAGACAGAGTTACAGGCGCGGCTCGGTAAGCGAAAAAGTGGCGGCCGCCGATTATAAGGGCGCAAATTATATAGCCGGAAAAGTAATAGATATGGCGAGCGGAGTACCCATTTCCCGCGCTAAAATCGATATCGACGGCGATGTTTATTTTTCAGACGCAGCCGGCGAGTTTATATCCGCCCCTGTAAAAAAACCTCAGTGCATGATAAAGGCGGACTCGCCCAATTACAACGCTTATGAAAGCAATATCAAAATAACTACGGGCAAAAACAAATTGAAAATACTTCTGATGCCGCTGCCTGAAAATTCGATGGCTTACACGGGTTTTGATAAGGGAAAAATAGTGGAATATTCCAAGTTCAGCCAGCGCTATGCCAGCGTTTCCGGCCATGTGCGCGACGCCAGAACGAAAAATCCGGTGAATAACGCTACGGTCATAGTCGCAAATAAAAGCGTACAGACTAATTCCGAAGGTTTTTATATGGTCGAAGGCCTGGCGATGGGGCATGCCGATATAACTATAATCGCCGGCAGCTACGGCGTTTATAAAGGAAATTTGAATCTTGTAAAAGTCAGCAATTTAAACGACGTGGCGTTGAGCATGGACGAACGTTTTGGGACGATAAGCGGTACGGTCGTTGAAAAAGAGACAGGCCGCCCGATACACGGCGCTAAAATCCAGGTGGGCAATAAAATCGTGGTGAGCGATCAGTACGGTTCGTTTACCATTAAAGACGTGGCTTATGATTATTATAATCTTATAGTGGAACAGAAAGGCTATCAACGCATCGAAAAAGCTTTGTCAGTGAACCAGGAATCGATAACGGCGACCGTCGAGCTGGCGGACGAATACCAGAGCGTTAAGTAAAAGGAAAGCTATGCCGGTTTATCAATACAAGGCGCGCGACGAGCGCGGTAAAATAGTCGAAGACGTTATATATTCGGCCAGTAAAGCGGCCGCGACCACTGAATTGGCGCGTAAAGGATTCGAAGTCGTGTCCATCGACGTTCAAACTGAGGCCGTTTATTCCAGCGGGTCTGAATTTATAACTAATATAAGCCTTCATGAACTCGCAAAATTTTCAAGATATTTCGCGGTTCTGATCAAAGGCGGCCTGCCGGTGCTCGAATGCCTTGAAATATTGCACGGCGAGTCCAGAAGCCGCGCTTTGAAAAATCTGATACTTAAGGTGAAAAGCCAGGTCGAAGGCGGTATGTCGCTTTATATGGCGTTCGACGAACATAAAAAATATATACCTAAATTATTTATAGATTTGATTAAAGTCGGCGAACTGTCCGGGCAGTTGTTTGAAAGCTTTTCAAGAATAACTAACTATCTTGAAAAAACAATAGAATTCAGGCGTAAACTTCGCGACGCGCTCACATACCCGGCGTTCCTGCTTTTCTTTATCTTCGTTCTGGTAACTTATGTCGTTACGCTTTTGATACCGAGATTTGAAGAAATATATAAAGCGCTCGAAGGGGAGCTT
>JAKPTH010000470.1 GCA_029571125.1 bacterium | reverse complement strand
AAAAAGCGAAATCAAGCTGATGATTGCAAAAGTCATTGAAGAGCTTTCAGAAAAAGAAAAACAGGTGCTGATCTTCGAAACGGTCCATAAACGAAAAGATGGAAGCCTTTATGACGTCGAAGTCCATTTGCAGCTTATCGAAAGGGAGAATGAATCCTTATTCCTGGCCGTGATAAACGATATAACCGAACGCAAGAAAATCGAAAAAGCGGTTTTAAAAAACGAACAGAAATACAGGCTCCTTTTTAAAAACATGACTTCCGGTTTCGCTCTGCACGAAATAATCCTGGATGATAATAAAAAAACCTGCGATTACAGATTTATCGAAGTGAACGACTCTTTCGAAGCGCTTACCGGCGCTAAGGCGGCTGATATTATCGGAAAAACGGTTAAAACAATAATGCCGGCCACCGAAGACTATTGGATCGAAACTTATGGAAAAGTAGCGCTCACCGGTGAAGCGGTCCGGTTTGAAAATTACAGCGCCGCCATAGGCAAATTTTTTGAAATTCTCGCCTATTCGCCTGAACCCGGTAAATTCGCCACTATTTTCCAGGATATTACCGAGCGCAAAGCCATAGAAAAACAAATTCTCGAACTTAACGATTGCCTCGAAAAAAGAGTGGCCGAAAGGACCGCCCAGCTCGAAGCGTCCAATAAGGAACTGGAGGCTTTCGCTTATTCGGTTTCTCATGATCTCAGGGCGCCCCTGCGTGCGATAGACGGATTTTCAAGGTTTCTGGCCGAAGATTACGGCGAAAAACTCGATGCCGAAGGCAACCGCCTTATAAAGGTCGTCCGCGACAATACACAAAAAATGGACCAGCTGATTTCCGATTTGCTTTCGCTTTCAAGAATATCGCGAAGCGAAATGAGCATGGCGAAGATCGATATGAAAAAAATGGCAGGACTTATCTATGAGGAAATTCTCACCGAAGAAAAAAAGGCGTCTTATGAATGGAATTGCCCTCAAATGCCCCAAGCGTTCGGCGATCCTAACCTTATAAGGCAGGTGTGGCATAATTTAATATCAAACGCTGTAAAATACGCTTCCAGATCGACTTTGAAAAAAATAGAAGCTGGCGGCTACATACTCGACGGCGAAACTGTTTATTTTATAAAAGACACCGGCGTTGGTTTTAATCCGGATTACGTAAATAAACTCTTCGGAGTTTTTCAAAGGCTCCATAAAAGCGAGGAATTTGAAGGAAACGGCGTGGGACTCGCCATAGTTCAGAGAATAATACATCGTCACGGCGGCCGCGTATGGGCCGAAGGAAAAATCAATGAAGGCGCGGCTTTTTATTTTACATTACCGGTAAAGGAGAACTGATATGACACAGGGAAGCGAAGTGGAAATACTTCTGGTCGAAGACAATCCTAACGATGCGGAAATCGCTCTCAGAGCGCTTAAAAAAAGCAAGCTTACCAATACTGTCGTTCATGTGTGCGACGGCGAGGAAGCCCTGGATTTCATATACGCGCGCGGCAAATTCAGCGGCAACGCAGGGAAAAAACTTCCGAAAATCGTGCTGCTCGATTTAAAACTGCCTAAAATAGGCGGACTCGAAGTTTTGAAGATCGTAAAATCCGATCCGGCTACAAAAGCTATTCCGGTAGTGGTACTTACTTCTTCAAAAGAAGAAAAAGATATGATCGAAAGCTATCAGCTCGGCGTAAACAGCTATCTTGTAAAACCTGTCGATTTTGAAAAGTTCGTCGATGCCATTAAAGATTTCGGCATGTACTGGCTGCTGTTGAATCAGTATCCCGGCGGGCAGATTTAACTGAAGAGGAACGAAAATGGATACCGAAAAACCCATTAAAATTTTATATGTTGAAGATATTCAGGTCGAAGCTGAAATCGCCCTGCGCGAGATAAAAAAAGCGGGCATTCAGGTTTCATGCCTTATAGTGGAAACAAAGGACGCATTCATTTCCGCGCTCGATGAATTCAATCCCGATGTGATAATATCGGATTACTCCATGCCCTGTTTCGATGGAATGCAGGCCCTGAAAATATCTCTCGAACGCGACCCTTTCCTGCCCTTTATAATGATAACCGGCCCTACCAACGAGGATACCGCGGTCGCCTGCATGAAAGCCGGGGCTACCGACTATCTTATAAAAGGACATATATCGAGATTGCCGTTCGCCATTAAAGAAGCGATCGAAAGCAAAAAATCGCTCAAGGAAAAAGAGACGGTGATTTCGCAGCTTAAAGAAAGCGAAGAACGCTACCGCTCGGTCTTTTATAACAACCATTCGGTAATGCTGATGATAGATCCTGTAACGTTCGCTATAGTGGACGCAAATCCCGCCGCCTGCTCTTTTTACGGCTGGAGCCACGAACAGCTTAAGACGATGAAAATAACCGATATAAATATCCTGCCGCATGAAGAGATTACTAAGAAAATGAATACCGTCATCGACAATAAGGCCTTTCATTATTATTTCCGCCACCGCCTCGCCTCCGGCGAGATACGTGACGTCGAAGTCAACTGCAGCGCGATAACTTTCGGCAAAAGGGCCATTCTTTTTTCAATCGTCAACGACGTTACTGACCGTAAAAAGGCCGAGGCGGCGCTTATTGCCGCAAAAGAAGAGGCCGAAGCCGCCAATGAGGCTAAAAGCCGTTTCGTGGCTAATATAAGCCACGAACTGCGCACTCCGATGAACGGAATTATGGGATTTTCAGGACTTCTGGCTTCTACCGCGCTCGACGGCGAACAGGCCGAATACAACGAAATGATAAAAATTTCTTCGGCGCACCTGCTTGAGGTTATTAACGATATTCTCGATTTTTCCAGAATTGAAGCTAAAAAATTAAGGCTGGATAACGCGCCTTTCGATCTGACCGCCACTATTAACGACTGCATAAAAATAGTCGAAAAACAGGCCCATAAAAAGGGTTTGCAGATTTACAGCATGTTCGCATCCGAAGTTAATTATAAAGTATCAGGCGATCACCTCAGGGTAAAACAGATACTTCTCAATCTGCTTTCAAATGCCATTAAATTCACGCTCAACGGAAAAATTACAGTTATACTCGATCAGGCGCAGAAGAACGATAATAAAGTCCTTATTTCGATATCGGTCGTGGACAGCGGAATTGGAATTCCGGCGGAACGCATCGAAGAAACTTTCCACATGTTTCATCAACTTGAAAATAGCGATACCAGACGGTTTGGAGGTTCGGGCCTGGGGCTTTCCATAGTTAAAGGCATCGTCGAATTGATGGAAGGAGAAATTTCGGTAACGAGCGAAGTGGGAAAAGGCAGCTGCTTTAAGGTTTTGCTGCCATTTGAAATGGCGCCGAAGCAGGAAATTTTAAAACAACAGGGTGTCGCCGCCAAAAATAATTTCAACGGCGCCGGCAGAAAGCTAAAAGTGCTTCTGGCCGAAGACGATATGATGAGCGTCGTGCTTATAAAAAAGATGCTCTCCGGACCCGGATGGGACTTGAAAATAGCTTCAAGCGGCGTCGAGGCCGTTAATTTTTATGAGAACGGCGAATTCGACGTTATAATTATGGACGGGCAGATGCCGGATATGGACGGATTCGAGGCGGCGCGAAAGATTCGGGAAATCGAAAAAAACAGGGGCGTTCGAGTTCCCATAATAGCCCTGAGCGCTTATGCGATGAGCGACGACCGTTCCAAATTTCTGGCCTCCGGCATGGACGACTATATTTCAAAACCCATGCACAACAACGATATACTCGTCGATACTATAATCAAATGGGTTGACCCGGAAAAAAAGACCGTTTAAAAAAACGAAATACTTAATTTTATATCATCCGCATTAATGAAAAAGCGCCATAATAATTTAACGGCAAAAAAAATCGGAGGTTTTAACAACCCCCGATTTTTTATTAAATTTATTTTTATGAGCATACGCGTTCAAATATCGAACGCTTTTTTTTACATTTAACTAACGGCCAAGCGTTTTTCCGAGATCAACCGCTGCGTCGCCAGCCTGTTTGACCGCGCCTTCAACCTGCGACTGAGCGTCTTCGGCGACTTTCTTAAACGCGTCAACCCCGCCCGCTACATCTTTCATGACCGAAGCTTTTAAATTATCCGCCAGACCCGAAAGCTGGGCGACTAAATTTTTAACGTCGCCGGGATTGGCTATGTTCTGCACCGAGCCCAGAAGCTTCTTGAGATCGCCCGAAAGATCCTTTATGCCGCCTTTAAATAATCCCTGCGCGTTCGCCGCTACGTTTTTGATGTTGTCGATAATGCCCTGGAAATTACCCAGCTGGCCGTTGAAAACATTTTTTACGTTGCCGACGATATCTTGAATGGCGCCGCCTACATTGGGTAGACCGTCTTTAAGGCCGCCGAGCATATTGTCGAAACCGCCCTTGAGATTGCCGACGACGCCCTTGATATTATTTACGAAATCGTTTGCGCCGCCGAGGAACTTATCGCCAAGGCCGCCTATCATGCCCTGTAAATCGCCTACATTCGCTTTGCCCAGTATGTTCTGGAAATTGCCGACCAGGCCTTTGAAATTGCCGAGTATCTGATCCACGCCGGCGCCGGCCTTGCCGCTGATCGCGCCGAGAAGGCCCTGAAGCCCACCGCCGTTTTGATTTATGACGTTAGCGAAGTCGCCGGCTATTTTTCCGAGGTCGCCGGGAAGCTTGCCGGCTATGCCGTTGATTATGCCGCCCAGACCCTGGCCGCCGATGTTCTGAAGATTGCCGGCCATGTTTTTAGCGAAATCGCCGAGCTTGCCCATTATGCCTTCGGCTTTGCCCGCTACGTTGCCGAGCATGCCCTGTATGCCGCTGAGTATGCCGCCAGCTTTAGATTGAAGCCCGCCCATGATGCCGCTTAATGCCTGAGTGACCGAGCCGAGCGTGCTGGTTAGCGACGTGGCCATATTGCCCAGAAAACTGCTGGCCGAAGATGCTATAGGGCCGAGTATGCCTGAAACTTTACCCATAATGCCGCCCAGAAGCCCGCCACCGCCGCCGCCTAAAAGGCCGGATACGGCTTTGGTGAGCCCGCCTACCGCGCCCGAAACCGCTTTGCTGATTCCGCTTACCGCGCCTGAAATGGCTTTGCCTATGCCGCCCAGCGAAAACGCTTCGGCCGGCCTGGCGTCTATAAACATTACGGCAGACATGAATGTCAGGATTAAAAAAAGATTCATAGCCTTTAAAAATAACGGATTCAATAGTGTTCTCATATGAATTCTCCTTTCGTTATAAAAAATTTATCATACATAAAGTTTCTTATCTAAAAATATCACTTCGAAATAATTACCACATAAAAAAATGCCGTCAATACATAATTTAAAATCACTTTTCAGATAATAAAAAAATACGCTCCTAATCTAATTATATTTTAGATAAGCTGGCTTGTCAAGTATTATG
>JAKPTH010000469.1 GCA_029571125.1 bacterium | reverse complement strand
GACTCGTTTATATATTTGCGGCACCACTCCAGCGCTATGCTGCCGACAGGCACTATACGCTCTTTCGAGCCTTTTCCGAATACCCGGAGATAGCCCAGCTCGAAATTAAGGTCCGCCGATTCTATGGATAACAGCTCCGATACGCGCAGGCCGCTGGCGTATAAAAGTTCGAACATCGCCTTGTCGCGCAGGCCCAGGCTGTTGGAATGATCCGGAGCGCCCAGCAGATTGTTTATTTCGGTTATCGATAAAACTTCCGGCAGTTTCTTATAAATATGAGGTATTTCGAAATATTTCGAAAAATCTATTTCTATTATCTTTTCGCGGACTAAAAACCTGAAAAAATTTCTAAGCGTGGTTATATTTCTGGATATGGTAGTCGGGCGTTTGCCTTTCTGCTTTAAAAAATTCATATATTCGAGAATATTCTGTTTGGTCAGGTCCTTGATTTCCGTAATGGCGAAGCCGGTTATGAAATCGGTGAACTGTTTGAGATCGCGCGAATACGATTCTATCGAATTATGCGCGAGCCCTTTTTCGACCGTTATGTAATTGATGAAACTATCAACGAGATGGTCTATCACCGGATATCTCCTTTAAATAATTGCTTACTTTAGCTTCATAACCTATATTGGCCGGCTTGTAAAATATTTCATCGCAGTGCATGTAGCGTTGCTTTACGTAATGGTTGGGGTAGTCGTGCGGATATTTATAGCCGGGCTGGCGTTTATCTTCTATTTTTACGTTTTTAAGGTACTGCGGAATTTCGACGTCAGGATTGGTTTCGCAATATTTCATGGCCGCGTCGATCGCAAGGTAGGCCGAATTGGATTTAGGCGCGCCGGCCAGGTAAATAGTGGCCTGGCTCAAAACTATTCTGGCTTCGGGCATGCCGACATGCTCTACCGCCAGCAGGGCGTCGCAGGCTATCTGCAGCGCGCGGGGATCGGCCATTCCGATATCTTCCGACGCCAGTATTATAAGCCGTCTGGCTATGAAGCGCGGGTCTTCCTTGCAGTGGATCATTTTTGCCAGGTAATATACGGCCGCCTGTATGTCGCTGCCGCGGACGCTTTTAATGAAAGCCGATATCACGTTGTAATGCTCGTCCTGGTCGCGGTCGTAAAACGCAATTTTTTCGGGTATTACGGCTTTCGCGTCTTCCATGGCGAGGGCCGCTTCTTTATCTTCGAATTCGTCTTTAGCGGCGAATTTAGTTATCAACGCGGTTTCTATGACGTTCAAAAGCACTCTCACGTCGCCGTTAGCCGATTTAGCCAGGTAATCTATCAGTTTTTCATCTGCGTTAATTTTTTTTACTTTTACGCCGAGTTCCTTATTTACGAATTCGAGTATTTTTCCCTGTTCGAACAGGTATTTGATATAGCCATGCAAATCGTCGGAGGTGATGTGTTTTAATTCGAATATCATCGAGCGCGAGCGAAGCGCCGGGACTATGTAAATAAGCGGGTTATGCGTCGTAGCGCCGATAAACTTTATCTTCATGTCCTCTATATAAGGCAGCAGCACGTCCTGCTGGGCCTTATTGAAGCGGTGTATCTCGTCGATGAAAACCACGGGTTTTTTATCAAGATACGCCGTAGCCGCATTTTTAATATCGGCGGTTCCGCATAGCGCGGCGTTGAGCTGTATGAACGGCGAGCCGGTCATGCCGGCGTATATGCGTGATATCGTAGTTTTACCAGTGCCCGGAGGGCCGAACATTATTACGGAATTGAGCCGGTCGGTCTCCAGCAGGGTTCTGAAAGGCATTTTATCGCCGATCAGATGCTTCTGGCCGACCACTTCGCTTATCGCAGCGGGCCTTAAAAATTCCGATAAAGTTTTATTTTTATTCCTTACGCTTTCGAACAGGTCCATTATATTCCCTTGATTTTAATTAACTTATAATTGATTATTGCGTCGCGCTTTTTGGAGCCGCTTTTTAAAAACGCCGGTTTTTATTAATACAGCGCGGTGTCTTTTTCCCTTGAAATATCGGCGCCCAGGCCGGCCAGTTTTTTCTCGAACGATTCATAGCCGCGGTCTATATGGTAAACTCTTAATATTTCGCTCTTTCCGCTCGCCGCCAGCGCCGCCAGCACGAGCGCCGCGCCCGCGCGCAGATCCGACGCCATAACAGGCGCGCCCGAAAGATGTTTTACGCCTTCGACTATAACGCTGCGGTCTTTTATCTGGACGTTGGCGCCCATTCGTTTAAGCTCGGCAACGTGCATGAATCTGTTTTCGAATATAGTTTCCTGTATGCACGAGGTGCCTTTCGCCAGGGTCATAGCCGCCATGAACTGCGGCTGCATATCGGTCGGAAATCCCGGGTAAGGGAACGACTTTATATTGACCGGCTTCAATCTTTCCGGGGCCGCAACTTCGATGGTGGTGCCGGTTTTATAAAACGAAACGCCCGCGTCCTGAAGTTTGGCTATAACGGCTTCCAGATGGTCGAGTCTCACGTTGTTTATTTTAATATTGCTGCCGGTCATAGCCGCCGCCACCATAAAAGTGCCGGCTTCTATCCTGTCGGGGATTATGCTGTGCGTGCCGCCGCCGAGCGATTTAACGCCGGTTATTTCGATAACGTCGGTTCCCGCGCCTTTTATCTTAGCGCCGAGCGTATTTAAAAACGCGGCCAGATCGTCTATTTCAGGTTCCTTGGCGGCGTTTTCGATAAGGGTTTTGCCTTCGGCGAGAGTGGCCGCCATCATGATATTTTCGGTGGCGCCGACCGAAGGGAAGTCCAGATAAACGTTGTCGCCTACCAGTTTTGATGCGCTGGCTTCCACGTAACCGTGGCCCAGAATGATTTTAGCGCCGAGTTTTTCGAGGCCTTTCAGATGTATGTCCACCGGGCGCGTGCCGATGGCGCAGCCGCCGGGAAGCGCCACCCTGGCTTTTCCCATGCGCGCGAGCAGCGGGCCTAAAACGAAAAACGAAGCGCGCATCTGTTTTATAAGCTCGTAAGGGGTTTCGATATTGAGTTTTTCGGAAGGTTTAATATGAAGTTCTCTGGATTCGAAGTCTTCGGTGAGCCTGAGTCCGATGGAGCGTAAAACGTCCATCATGGTTCTTACGTCTTTTAAATCGGGTATATTTTTAATCATTACGTTATCGCCCGATAATATAGCGCCCGCGAGTATGGGCAGAGTCGAATTCTTCGCCCCGTTGATATCTACGGAACCGCTGAGTTTCTTGCCGCCCTTGATTACGAATTTGTCCATTAAAACTACACCATCTTTCTAAAAATTTATTAATTCATTTATTTTCTTATTTTTAACTTTTATTTAGCTATCTATTAAATTCTCTATATTATCTTAATATTAAAATACAGGTTACAAAATTACACTTCGCTATTATTATCGAAAAAAAAATAATTTAATTAACTATGTTTACATAATTATATAATAATTTTGTTTGTTTGATTTAGCGGTAAGATAATTTTTTATTAACGGCCTTAAAAATTTTCAGGCTTGGAATATAATTTAGGATGGCATAAGCAGGCCGAGGCCAGAATCGCCTGCACGGCGGCCGGCGAGCGCTCTGCTGCGGCATAATGGCTTTAAATCAGGGATAAGGCATTTCTGTCTTTCTTGACATTACCCTATAAAAACTGTACAATATTGTAAATGGGCAGACGTCACGCTGGTAAATCGGCGGTTAACTATAAATAAAAGCCCAATGATTTCAAATAAGGCTAATTTAGTTTATAAAAATTCAAAAAAGCAATAAAATAAACAATATTGAGGCATAACAATGAAATTGATTTCACGCGGTCTCAATATTGAAAATGTAATATTATGGTAGTAGTTGATATTTTTCTGTTGTTAATGTATAGGTGCTAAAACGTTAATAAAGGATGGTTATGAAGAATAATAGAGCGGGAAAGTTTTAATGGAAGGCAAAAGCGACAGTGCTTATAAATCATTAGTTCTCGAATTTCTTGCCATCAAATCCGCCATTGAATTATGATGATGAATTGATTTACCTGTATGCGCGTCAGGAAGCCACGCTATCTTCTCAAATTGAAGGTACGCAAGCGACATTTTCGGATTTAATTAAAAGGGAAGCTGGAATAAATGATGAAATTCCGGATGATGTTAAAGAGATTGAAAATTATATAAAAGCTCTTGAAAGGGATTTTAAGTAAGCCGGCAATGTATATTTCAAAGTTTTTTAAAAAACACAGAAAACAATTTCACTTCGTTTTATTATCGATAACGACCTTTATTTCATTAAGGTATAAGCCGATAGCACTATTATCTTCGATCTGTAAAATAAATTTTTCATCCGGTTTGTTTTTAGATGCATTATCATTTTTAATTATCTTGCTAAACCTTATCTGATAATCGCTTTCAACTTCGGCACTATATTTTATAGTGTTTACAACTGGAACTCCAGAACCAAAAAATTTTCTAAGAACATAATATTTTTCGCCATCTTTGATTAACGTAAAACTCTGTCCAGCAAAATGGTCTGAAACGATAATTTCATGATTGACTAAACTAAATATTTTTAATCTGTCTTCTGCATATGCCGGTTGAAAAATTAAAAAAAATAGGAATATCAGTAAAATGTTTTTCATTGTTCCTCCAAAATAATTCTTTCAAGAAAGTTTTTTGAGCATTTTAGTTATTATAATGTTTTTATTAATAAAAGTCAATATTATCAAAATTATACGATTGATTTTGTAATGTAACGTAGTCTTGCTAAAATTTGTAAAAATAATTTTACAGCGGAAGCCGCGAGCCGCTAACGGAGGTGGTTGGGATGAGGCACCCCCGTCGGTCGAGCCCCTTTCGTATAACGCCGGCGCGAGGGCGGCCGAATTTGGTCGCGCCCGCATGGCCGAGCCAGGGCTCAGGCCCGCAGCGCTTTCCCCGCCGGTCCCATCGCTTGCCCATGGAAGGGCACGCGATGAAGGGTTAATTATATGGAAAATGTAATATTATGGTAGTAGTTGACATTTTTCTCTTGTTAATGTATAATACGGCTAAACGTTAATAACTCGAAACTTGTTAATGCATGGACGGTGCATGCGTTAATAAGGAAAAAACTGTTAATGGATAAGTACTAAAACGTTAATAAAGGATCGTTATGA
>JAKPTH010000458.1 GCA_029571125.1 bacterium | reverse complement strand
CGTCTCATGCAGCTGTTTTTTTTGATAGGCGAATGCCACACTAAAACCGGAAACCATGAAATGGCGGCAAAAGCTTACGCCCGCGTAGCTCTCGAAAGCTCGGGAGAGCCTTTTAAGCTCGAAGGTCCCAAACCTTTCCAGGCGGAAACCTCCGAAAAGCCTCACGATAGCGCAGCAGAAATCAAAACCGCCCCGGGACCGGTGTCGGTTTATTCAAAAACAGCCGCACCGCAGAAGAAGATCGATATAGAAAAAGGCATAAGCGAATTTAACGCTAAAAATTATCTTAAATGCGTTTCGTTCTTCGAGCAGATCCTGGCCGAAAATCCAGACGAAGCAGAATCTTTCTGGTATCTTGCGCTATGTTATAACCAGCTCGAAAAGCCGGAGCGCGCATCGGGCTATCTGCAAAAATACATTTCCATTTTAAGCTCGTCAAAAGACTCGCGCGATTCGGCCGCTTTAAAACACGCATATTCCACTCTGGCATATATTTACGTTAAAATGAATAAATTCGAAGAGGCGCGGGCGCAGTATCTTAATATCATCGGGCTCGATTCGTCTTCGCGCGCCGCCGTTTCGGCCCGTGAAGCGCTAAAAAGAATAGATGTCATGAAAAAAAGGGCTGGTGATCGCAATTAATAATAATAAATCAAATTCGAAACGAACGTCATTTCTTTGTCCGCGCGCGGCGGTTTACTATGTAACCATTCTATGCGTATTTTTCTGCGCATACGAATGCGCTCTGGCAGGCGCCGTCTCGATCGACCTGAAAAAAACCGAAAACTACTTTTACGATAGATTTTATCCCGATTGTAACGCCGATCCGAAAGTAACGGATAATTATGACCGCGCTGCAGAGTCATTTGAAAAAAAAGATATAATAAAAGCTTTATTTTATTTAAACAATGTGTTAAAATATTCTCAGTTTTCTAAAGAAGCATTAAACCTGTACGGCGTCGTCCTGATGTACGAAGGCGATTACGAGGGCGCCAGGGAGCTTTTCAGAAGTTCCATAAACCGCGCCCCTCATTATAAATGGCCGTACATAAATCTTGGCATAATTAATTACGAGCTTGAAAAATGGCGCGAACTCGAATCGGTTTGCGGCAGATATCTAAGCGTCGATTCCGGCGACTTCGAGGCCAACATGGGCATGGGAATAGCGGCGTTTCATTTATTCTGCTACGAGCAGGCCGGAGAATATTTTAAAAAAGCTCACGCAGTTCAAAAGAATGCCCGATGCCGGGACATGATAAAGCTTCTAAACGACTACCGGGCCAGATTACGCGCAAAATCAAGGCGGCTTCATTGATATAGCCTGAGCGAAAAAACGGCCGGCAATTATAAAAATCAAAAAACATAATAAAAAATCCGGGGAGGAATAAAGAATGTCTATATTTGCAACTATGCTGGGATTATCGGCTGGAGAATATTTAAAGCAGGGCGATATTTATTTCAACGAGGGCCGTTTCGGCGAAGCTAAAATAGAATATGAAAAAGCCGAAGAACTGACGCCGGAAACCGATAAAGACAAAATGGAAATTATCGAAAAAAAAGTCGCGGAATGTAAAAAAAATCTCGCGCTTTCGCATCTTGAAATGTCTAAAAACTACCAGCAGGCCGGCAACTTTGAAAAAGCGGTCGAACTGCTCGAAGTGGCGCTCGAATTAAGCGACAAATCCGCCGCCAATTACGAAGAAATCCACCGCGAACTCGACCACTCGAG
>JAKPTH010000455.1 GCA_029571125.1 bacterium | reverse complement strand
TTTTTCTGCTTTTAAAACCACATCTTTTAATTTTTCGCCCTGTATTTCGTAATTTTCAAGCATTTCTTGAGCATTAGCATATACTTTTTCAGTAGTTTCGGCCTTATCCCATTCATAAATACTAAATTGACCGGGTTTAAGCGAAATAGGTAAAATGCCATACCTGTGCCCATTGTAGTCAAGAGCAAATTCATAACCGTGTTCAACTTCAAAAATAAATTCCTCTATGTCTTTGAATTTATTCGGTTTTATCATCATCGCCCCACAAATCTTTAATGAGTTTCTTTTTACTTTCGGTCAATAAACGCCCAAGTTGATGTTTTTTTCCAGGAAGCCAATCATGCACATGAAGCTTTATCGGATGATGTCTAGAATTACCATGGAAGCTAAAATCAACATCTAATTTCGCATCGTCGTTTTCATCAAATGCCTTCTTCTTATAATTATACCATCTTTTACGAGCAAGTCAAGAATGCTATTAGATTCATATTTTGTCGGAAATGTAACTTTGTCACTTACAATCTATTTATTTAATTCAAAATAGCTTCGTTTCAAACGAGGATTCGGATCTTCGTGACCTTTCCAGTTGTTTAAGATACCCCGCCAATCGTTGCCTTGCTTAAAAGCTTCATTGCCTTTATATGCCATAAGCGCATCGCGCTTACCGTCGCTTAATAATTTCAAGTATTTTTCCACTGTGGAAGCTATTTGGTTACGACTTCCTAAATCCAAGCGATAACCGATTACGTCCGAATCGTAATACGTATGAGCATAAATGCCTTCGCTCCATGCACGTGATATTTCAGCCCGGGCTATTCGTTCGGCGTAATAGCGCTCCGCCCTCACCGCTTCGATCAGCTTGTTAAGACACTTTGGCAGGCGGCACTTATATAACGTGCTTCTTTTTTACTAAAGTGCTGGTTATAAAACCTAAAGGTTAACTCACCAGCCGGCCATTATTGCTGCGCAGACGCGCGCATGCGCGCGTCTGCAAAAAAAGAAAAAAGAAAAGAATAAAGATAACAAATCGCAAGCAAAGAAAAGAGTATAGCTCAATTAAAGCGCCGGCAGAAAAGTCAGCGCTCCACAAAAATAAAGCGTCAGGCAAATTCGGGGTTGGAAGGGATTTTAAGGGAAGGTAGGGGCCTTTGGCACCTGGCCTTCCCTTATCAAAAAAATGGAATGTGGGGAGCGGGCAAAATTTTTAATGTGTTAAAAAAATTATTGTTGAAAATTTAATTTTTCTTGGTATAATATAATCAGTAAAACAAAAAACGGGCCGTACGGTCTGAATACCGATAAAGGTGGTGAAATTCATGTCAAAAGATAAAAGCCCGAAAAAAGAAGTTAAAAAACCTAAAAAAACCAAATAAACCGATAAAAAATCAGCCCATAATGAATTAAGTATGTGCTGATTTTTTTATGTAAAGTAATTTAAGTTATTGACAAAGAAGAGGCTTTATGATAGCATCTGAGCGGATTAAAAAAGTTATTTAGTTTATTGAAAACGGCTGACCGGTAATATTAAGATTTTTGTTAATAAACAGGTTATTACCTGA
This sequence comes from bacterium, assembly GCA_029571125.1. GTDB lineage: Bacteria > Muiribacteriota > UBA9980 > UBA9980 > UBA9980 > UBA9980. Next base: position 2,641 of record JAKPTH010000455.1, on the reverse strand, counting down.
AATTAAAATCTGGAGGAAGTTATGAAAAAAGTTTCCGTAGTTTTAATGATTGTTGCTATTTTAATGGTGGGTATGTTCTCTTTTATTACCGCTAAGGCCGAAGATGGTTCCGCTAACGATTTTACGCTCGTAAACAGAACCGGTTATTCTATTTCAAGCGTTTATGTGGGCGCATCGAAATCTGACAGCTGGGGCGAAGACATTCTTGGGCAGGACATTTTAGAAAACGGCGCGTCAGTCGACATCAAGTTTCATCCTGACGCCGATGTTGAGCTTTACGATATTAAGGTTGTTTACAAAGTCGATAATAGCTCTGCCGTATGGTACGGATTCGATCTTACCAAGCTCAACAAGATAACAATTTTTTATGACGCCGAAGCTAATAAGACAACTGCGGAATCAGAATAATTATAAATTCGTTTATTAAAAAAACGGCTGTCCGGTAATTATACAGGGCAGCCGTTTTTTTATGATTAAAATTCTATTGGGTTTAAACAACATATTAAAAAAAGAAAGTGCTGGGCATTGTTTGTAAATTTGCGGAGGAAATATAGTGAAAAGTTTCATTAAAATAATTGCCTTGATTTTGTATATATCGGTTTCGCCTTTATTGGCGTTCGCTGAAGATGATAATTTTAAAAATTGCGGAGAAGCGAGATATCTTATTTTAAGCGGAATGGAACTCTATCTAATCGATCACAAAGACGCGTCTGTGGAATCTTTTGAAAAAATAATAAGTTCCGATCTGGTAGAGGGAAAATATTTGAGCGCTCCTCAGACATGTCCCGGCGGCGGTGTTTTTTCATACACGCATAAGCCGGCAAGGGAAGATTGGTTTCCAAGAAATGTGCTTATAAGCGGCGGTAAAAGGCATCTTTTCGACATTAAATGTTCCATTCACGGCGGTATCGAGGCTTTTTTCGTGGAAAATGAAAAGAAAAAATTCGCGATGTCGCCTTCCGAGAAAGCCGATGCGTGCCTTTCTAATATGAAGACGATAAAAGGCGCTCTAGAGCTTTATTATATGGACAAGCGCGCCGATGCATCGAGTATAGACGACCTGCTTAAAAACGGATTTCTTAAATGCAGCCTTACATGCTATTCTAACGGAGCGTATGAGCTGAAAAAACTTGATTCTGGTTCTGGATCGGCTTTGTATGATGTTATATGCACGGTGCATGGCAGCATTGAAAAAGCGAAATAATATTTATATGAGACGTGAATAAGCTGCGGATATTTGCGGTGAAAGCGTCTTTTGGTAAAATAAAAAGAGGATAAGGCATGGATTTAATCATGAAGATTATACGTAGAACGATTGCGCTGGCGGTGATTTTAGTTTTGCTGTTTTTTATAATTCCGTCAAAGCCGGTTAGCAAGCAGGATTATGAATACGCAGGCGTGACGGCCCGAAAGCAATGCATCAGTTTTATGAAAGAGATCGAGGGCGCAGCGGAATTATACCGTATGGAAAATTCCGTAACGTCGGAAATAAAAATGGAATCGCCGCAGCGGCTTAACGAAATGAAATATCTTAAATTAGTTACAAGATGTTCTATGAACAAGGATAAAGATTATGCGTTAACGGTGCCGGGCGGAAGTTCGACGGTCGAAGTCGAATGTCCGACGCATGGAAAACTGAGTGAAGTCGATACTGCCGGCCTTGAAAAAGGCATCAGAAAGAGAAGTTTTTTTGAGAAGCTATTTTTAGATAAAGTATCGAGCAGGTAAATTTACAATTTAAAAATTTAAGAAATCACGGTGGTTTTGTGAAAGCGATAACATTAAAAACTGTATCTGTAAATATTTTATTGTTTATATCTTTAATATCGGCATATGCTGTTCCGGCATTTGCTGCATTTAACGGCGGCTATAGAACGATAAATCTGGCTTCTTTTTTCGGAGAATATAAAAATTCAGCATTTATTTTATATAATTGCGAAACTGGAATAACTTATGTTTATAACGATGAATTAGCGCAAAAGCGGATATCGCCGTGTTCTACGTTCAAGATACCTAATTCATTAATAGGGCTTGAAACGAAAGTTATTTCCGGCGAAAATCATGTTATAAAATGGGACGGCAAGCCGGGTTATTTTAAAAGCTGGAATTGCGACCATACGCTGGCGTCGGCCATTAAAAATTCGGTCGTATGGTATTATCAGGCGCTGGCTGAAAAAGTAGGCGTCAAGCGAATGAAAAGTTTTATAGATTCGATTCAATATGGCAACATGGATATTTCCGGCGGAATATCACAGTTCTGGCTTCACGGGCCCGGCGGCAGTCTAAAAATTTCGGCATTTGAGCAGGTCGAATTTCTTAAAAGGCTGTTTTTTGAAAAACTTCCGTTTACGATTGAAAACATGAAAATTGTAAAAAAAATAATCGAGCTCGAACGCGGCGAAAATTATCTTTTAAGCGGAAAAACGGGTTCGGGTATGGAATCAGGGTATCATGCTTGCGGCTGGTTTGTAGGTACGGTTGAAAATAAAAATGCGCGATATGTATTTGCGTCTGTGATAGAATGCGGCTACAAGCTCGAGGAAAAGCCGCCTATGGGGATGGAAGCTAAGAAAATAACCATATCGATATTAAAATCGCTTAAAATAATAAATGAAAAAAATCGATAATTCCGGCAGGGCCG
>JAKPTH010000587.1 GCA_029571125.1 bacterium | reverse complement strand
CTCACCGAAAAAGACCAGAACTCTCTTACCGCGTACCTTGACGCGGGCGGCTCGCTTTTACTGACCGGCCAGGATATCGGATATGAGCTCAAGGATAAACCTTTCTACACTTCAGTGCTTGGCGCAAAGTATATTTCGGATTCTTCCAAAGTGAAAAATCTGTCGGCTACTTCGGAATATTCCGAATTTGAAGGCTACAGCGCGGTTTTAGACGGCGCCGACAGCGCCAATAACCAGAAATACGCCGACGTCATTTCGGTGCTGGCTCCTGCAAAACTTATTTTAAATTACCAGGACGCCTCCGGTAAAGCGGGCGCCGCCATTGCGGTTAAAACCGAAGTTTACAGGCTCGTCTATATGGGCTTCGGCTTTGAAGGCATTGCGGGCGAAGCCTCCAGATGCGATTTCATGAAACGCGCCGTTAAGTTCCTTATGCCCGATCAGAACGTCAAGATAGTCTCTCTCGCGGCGGCCGAAAATCGTCTGGCGCTGTCAAAAAATGAAAGCGAACTCTTAAGCACGGCCGGTCTCGAATGCGAAAAAATAATAACCGACGTTAAAAAGCTTAAATACGAAAGGCTTAACGGATTTATAGCGGGCTTCGAAAAAGCTCCGGGAGCGCAGATTTATAAAATTATGGGAGCCGGCTTAAGAAGCGGCCTCATCCATGAGGTCAATGCGGAAAACTCAAAAGTTTTGACTCCCGCGATAGAAAAAATATCTTCGCTTTTAAAATAAATTCTGGAGGTTTATGCGTCCGGCATTAATAAGAATAATTATACTCATATCGTTTTTTACGTGTTATGCAATTTCGCCGGTTTCGTCCTTCGCTCAAAGCCGCAAGGTCATGATAGCCGGCTCCACTTCGGTCCAGCCCATCGCTGAAAAACTGGCCGAGCATTTTATGCAAAAGCGTCCGGATATAAAAATAGAAGTCCAGGGCGGCGGCTCTTCGGCCGGAGTACAGGCTGCGCTAAGCGGCGCGGCCGATATCGGCATGTCTTCCCGCGAACTCAAAGAATCCGAGGCGGCGCTGAAAAAATTTGTCGTCGCCTATGACGCGATCGTATTGATAGCCAATAAAAATAATGCCGTAGAAGACGTTGCGCGCCAGGACATAAAAAAAATCTTCGCCTTTGAAATAACTTCGTGGAAAAATATAAAAGGCTCTTCGGCCGCCGGAACCATAACTGTTTTAACTCGTGAAGACGGTTCCGGCACCCGCGGCGCCTTCGAAGAGCTCGTCATGGGCACCGCCGAAATAGCCGCGCGCGCCCTCGTGCAGGATTCCACAGGTTCCATACGCGAAATAGTGTCCAACGACATAGACGCCCTCGGCTATATATCTTTCGGAAGCCTCAACGACAAAGTTAAGGCGCTTTCGGTGGACGGAGTAAAGCCGCTGATGCAAAATTTCATAGCCGGCGACGCGGCGTCCAGATATAAAGTCATAAGGCCTTTTCTTTTTTTGACAAGGGAACCGCCGGCTGGCGCCGCGCTTGAATTCATGAATTACATCCGCTCCGCGGAAGGCGTGGATATTATAAAAAAAGAAGGGCTGGTTCCCGTTTTATGAAAAAAATCACGGGCGAAGAGCTCATCGGAAAGATACTCTTAATGATAGCACTTTCTTCCATAGGAGCGCTTTTTCTAATAACGGTGTTCATCTTCGCAGAAGGCCTTCCGGTGATATTTAAAACCGGGTTTGCGGCTTTTATCACCGGCATGAAATGGAAGCCGACCCGCGAAATATTCGGGATACTTCCTATGATAGCTGGCTCTTTCGCTATAATGGCCGGCGCGATGATAGTGAGCGTTCCGTTCGCGCTTTGCTGTTCCATTTATCTCGCCGAATTCGCGGGCGATTCGATGAGACGGGTTGTAAAGCCAGCCATAGAGCTTCTCGCCGGAATTCCTTCGGTGGTTTACGGATTTATAGGGGTTACCGTGCTCGTGCCTTTTATAAAAAATTATATAGGCGGCAACGGCTTTTCGGTGCTCGGCTGCTCTCTCGTTCTAGGCGTAATGGTTCTTCCGACTATCACCAGCATTTCATACGACGCTCTGCGCGCCGTTCCCGTATCATACCGCGAAGGAGCTCTCGCGCTCGGCGCGACACGCTGGCAGGCGGTAAAAATGGCCGTGGTGCCGGCGGCTTCTTCCGGCATAATCGCGGCGGTGATACTTGGCATGGGAAGGGCCATAGGCGAAACGATGGCCGTTATAATGATAGCCGGCAATTCTTTGATAGTGCCGGTGTCGCCTCTGGATCCGGTCAGGACGCTCACCAGCAATATCGCCCTGGAGATGGGTTACGCTTCCGGCAGCCACCGGCAGGCGCTTTTCGCGACCGGCGTAGTGCTTTTCATAATAATAATGGCGCTTAACGTGCTGGCGTCGAGAATAATAAACAGGGCGGTGAAATGATGAACGCCCGCACCGAAGAGAAAATAGCGGTAAATATTCTTAGATTTTCGGCTTTTCTGGCCATAACCATACTTTTATTCATAATCGTTTATGTTTCGTATA
>JAKPTH010000443.1 GCA_029571125.1 bacterium | reverse complement strand
TTATGATTTCAGAAAACCTGATCGAAGAAGTCAAAAACAGGCTTATCGAAACATACAAGCCGCTGGAAATATATTTATTCGGATCGTATGCGTGGGGAGGGCCCGATGAGCATAGCGATCTCGATCTGCTCGTGGTCGTCGATCGTTCTGACAAGAAATCATACAAGCGGCCGATTCCGGGCATGCGTTCTCTGATAGGGCTTAAAATTCCCAAGGACATACTCGTATATACCAGGGAAGAGTTTGACAGGATGGCCGGCGACGTTTCTACGCTATGCTATAAGATCAAAACCGATGGCAAAAAGATATATGGAATTTTATCTGATGTGGCTTAAAAAAGCCAGGACCGATTGGGGACAGTCGATCTAAAAACAGTGCTATGCACATTAATTATATCAAAAAGAAAGCCAGACGCCGGGTGCTGTCCAAAACAGGGTTAAAAGTTATGCTGAATGCAGGCAGGGGAATCCGTATCGCCACATATACATTCAAAATGCCCGCGCTGCTCCTGTAACACAATATGACGAAAGAAAAATTATTAAAACTATTAAAAGCCCACGAATGGAACGATGTCGAGTTCAAGGAAGCGCGTCGCGAAGTTCCGAAATCGGCCTATGAAACCATATCGGCATTCGCTAACGCCAATGGCGGCTGGATAGTTTTCGGCGTAACGCTGGTAAATGACGACTATCAGCCAGTCGGCGTCGAGCTTGTCGATAAGGTCCAGAACGACTTTCTGAGCGCGCTTCGGGCTGATAACAAAGTCAACCACGACATAGCCGTCAAGGAAAGCCTCATAACGATTGATAGTAAAGCTATTCTTGCGTTTTATATCCCTGAATCACCGCGCCACCATAAGCCGATATACCTTCATGGCGATATCCGCCAAACGTTCATCCGCCGTGGCGGCGGAGATCAGAAGGCAACTATGCCGGAGATTGAGCGCCTGCTGCGCGACTCGGCTCAGGACCGCTGGGATGGTCAGATATTCGATTTTCCGCTTGAAGAAGCGCTCGATAAAAAGTCAATACACTGGTATCGCAATCGCTTCTATCAAATAAATCCTGGCCACGACGAAGATATTTCGGATAACGATTTTCTTTATGAATGGGGTTATCTGATAAAGCCGAATCGCAAACTTCGGCCGACACGCGCAGCCATAATGCTATTCGGCACTTCTACGGCGATACATCACATAATTCCAAGGCCTACGCTCGATGTCCAATGGATTCCGGCTAACATAGACGCCCCACAGCCTGAAATGCGCTGGCTGGATCGCGTCGTTTATGAGGAAAACATAATAAAGACCTGGCAGGGCCTTGTCGCAAAATATTATCAGTATGAGCCGAGACCATTCACTGGCATCGATCCTCACACAATGATGCGCGACGACACGCCGCCGGGTTATCGAGTATTTCGTGAAGCCGCGATCAATTTGCTCATACATCAGGATTATGGAGATCACAGCCGAAAAGCAGTCATAAAGTTTTATAAGGATGTCGTCATGCTCTGGAATCCTGGCGACGTGTTCGGTAACTATGCCGACCTTCTGGAACCAGGCGAAAAAGAAGCCCGCAATCCAAAGATCGCCGCCGCGTTCAGGCGTCTGGCATTGTGCGAGCATGCCGGAACTGGACTTCGCATGATGAAAGCGCAGTGGGTGGAGCAGGGACATCCGGAACCGGAATATGTCAACGATCGCGGAAGAAAGGCGTTCGAATTCAGACTGCCGCTGGTTGAGTCTAAAAAAGATGAAAAACACCATCAGAAGACAGGCGGACAAGCACAAATAAAAAACACAGCTAACCACAAAACGTCGGAGAAAACGTCGGAGAAAACGTCGGAGAAAATATTGAAAGCGATATCCGGCAATAAAGACATTACTATTGAAGAACTGGCTTCGTTAGCCGGCGTTACTCAACGATCGATCGAGCGCAACGTCCAACGACTCCAGCAGGAAGGGCATCTACGTCGTGTCGGGCCGGATAAAGGCGGACATTGGGAACTAATAAAAAAGCAAGGCCGCAAGAAATAAAAAGATGATTGTTCAGGATATTGTGTCCTGGTAATGTAACCGCAAGAAAAAGTTGGCAGCAGAATTGGCAGCAAAAGTTTCAAAATCAGGCCAAATAGCATCTTACGGCACCGGAATCGATTCCGAAACAGCTTAGATTTTACGGGGGTTTTCATAAATTAACCAACAGGCACGAACGCCCTGAACTGCTTTCGTAAACCGCAGGTCGCGGGTTCAAATCCCGTGGTTGGCTCTCACTAAAACCCTCGCGAATGCGGGGGTTTTTTGATTTTTAATAAAGTCGCGGTTTTTAATAATTTTTGTGAATTGGGCACAAATTGGGCACACCTTTCGAAAAGCAATGTCTATCAACGGTTTTGAGGATGCCTCGAAAACGCTTTCAGGTCGCTCGTTCAGCGGCCTCCACGTTACGATAGTTTTATCAGGTCCGCCATCTTTTCGGCGGTTGTCAGAAACGTTATAACATACTGTTTTTCTGGCGAAGTTGATTTCGCACATTTCCTTCGGTAACGTTTAAAAACACCGGCAAGGTTTGATAGACTCGAAAAAAGTGCCGGTGAATTTAGATCGGTGTTATGGTTCAACGAAATAATTGATATTTGTCTTGATTTGTGCTATAATCATGCTTGGATTTATTGTTGGAGCGTCTTATGATTTCAGAAAACCTGATCGAAGAAGTCAAAAACAGGCTTATCGAAACATACAAGCCGCTGGAAATATATTTATTCGGATCGTATGCGTGGGGAGGGCCCGATGAGCATAGCGAT
>JAKPTH010000436.1 GCA_029571125.1 bacterium | reverse complement strand
GTGGCCAGTTTTTTCTGGGGTCTGAACCAGCTTATGTTCACTAAAAATATAGTCGTTTATGACGAAACCACCGACATAAACAACAATGAAGAAGCGCTTTTCACGCTTCTTGCGAACGTGGATTTTAAAAGGGACGTTTTTTCTTTCGACGGGCCTCTCGACATACTCGATCACGCAAGTCTTTTAGAAGGTTTCGGCCCCAAAACGGCTATAGACGCCACACATAAAAATAATGAACCGGGTACTCGCGCCTGGCCTGAATTGGTTAAAATGAGCAAAAACGTGAAAAAAATAGTGGACGAAAAATGGAGTTTTCTTTTTTCCGGCATCGGTTCATAGAAAGCGGGTTATTCAGATTATCGCATATTTTACGGCTAAAATAAAAATACTGGCTGAATTGGTAAAATTCGAGCATACCATATTCGCTCTTCCGTTCGCGTTCATGGGCTTGCTTATAGGAAGCGCCGGCCGGCCGGATTTTAAAACGGTTTTACTGGTCCTTGCGGCGATGACGGGCGCGCGAACCGCGGCGATGGGGTTCAACCGTCTCATAGACGCTTCCATAGACGCTAAAAACCCTCGGACGCAAAAGCGCGCTCTGCCCGCCGGGCTCATATCCAAAACGGGCGTGGCCTCGCTGATAGCGATATCGCTGAGCGTATTTTTCGCGTCGGCGTTCGCCATAAATGAAGTATGCTTCAAACTTTCGCCGCTGGCTGTATTTCTTTTGCTTTTTTATTCCTATACCAAGCGGTTCACTTCGCTGTCGCACTTCGCTCTCGGGCTAACTCTGGCGGTATCGCCTTCGGCCGGGTACCTCGCGGCGAATACAGTTTTAACGCCCGCTCCGCTGGCGCTGTCGGCAGCGGTGTTAACGTGGGTGGCCGGTTTTGATATTATTTACGCATGTCAGGACATCGATTTCGATAAAAAGGAAAAACTGTATTCGCTTCCTGCCGTAGCTGGTCTTGAAAGGTCGCTTATTTATTCGAGAGTATTGCATTTTTTTACGATCGCAGGCTTTATTATGCTCGGCTATTTAATCGCCGCCAAGCCGGTTTATTATTTTTTCGTGGCGTTGTGCGCCGCTCTTCTTATATACGAGCATTTCCTTTTAAGGGGCAGCAACCTTAAAAACGTCAACGCAGCGTTTTTCAATGTTAACGGATCTGTTTCCATAGCCATGCTTTTTGCGGTTTTGTTAAATTACTGGATGTGACGGGGGTATTTATGAAAAAAGACGGCCTGATGAATTCAATAAAAGACAAGGTTTTCTCTAATAAAAGAATAAGCGTTCAGGACGCTTTATTTCTCTTTGAATCCGACGACATTATAACGCTCGGCGAACTGGCCGATTGCCGTCTGAAAAGTGCCGCCGAAGCGCCTCGTGAAGTTTATTATTCGTACAACATAAATATAAATCCGACCAATATTTGCCGGTTGAGATGCAAATTGTGCGCATTTTCAAAATCGCCAGGCGACGACGGCGCTTATTCGCAGACTGCCGGCGAAATATTATCGCGCGTGAAAAAAGCGCTTAAAGCCAATCCGGGAGAACATATAGAAGCGCATATAGTCGGCGGGCTGGATCCTGCCTATGACCTTTCATTTTATGAAAGTCTTTTACGGCGGCTTAAAGCATTGAGCGATAAGATTACCGTTCAGGCGTTTACGGCTGTCGAAATCGATTATCTTTCAAAACTCGATAAAATCAGCGCCGACGAAGTTTTAAAAGCGCTCAAAAAAGCCGGGCTTGACGCCATGCCGGGCGGCGGGGCTGAAATTTTCAACGACGAAATAAGAAGCGTAATATGCGAAAAGAAAATAAAATCCCGCGAGTGGCTTGACATAATGAAAAAAGCCCATGCTCATGGCATTCCAACTAACGCCACCATGCTTTACGGCCACGTGGAAACCGACTCCGACCGGGTAAGGCATCTGGAGCTGCTCAGAGAGCTTCAGGACGAAACTTCAGGGTTTAAAAGCTTCGTACCGCTTGCGTTTCACGACAAAAACGCCATAGTCAAAAAGAAACGGTATACGAGCGGTATTGACGATTTAAAGGTCCTTGCGGTTTCAAGGATATTTCTCGATAATTTTTCCAACGTCAAAGCCCTCCACAATATGCTCGGATTAAAATTCGCCCAGACTACGCTGTTTTTTGGCGCGAACGATCTCGGCGGCACATCTTTCGACGAACGCATCGTAAAGGCGGCGGGGGCTTGTCAGGCGGCCGAAGTAAGCGAAGCGGACCTCGTAAGGCTTATCGAAGGCGCTCAAAAGATCGCCGTCCGGACAGATTCCACATATTCATTAAAAATGAAAAGGAGCTTATAATGGCCAGAGTCAGGATCGGCTTCATTAAATATGCCAATTCGATGCCGTTTTATCATGAATTCGATTCGGCGCCGCTCGCCGAAACGCTTAAATCGAGATGCAGTGAAGCGGCATCCGGCGCCTTACAAACTCCGGGGATGCAGTGCCGCTTCGAGTTCGAAATTATTTACGACGCTCCCGCACGGTTAAACGACCTTATTTCAAAGGGCGAACTCGACATCGCAACCATTTCAGCGTTCGAGTATGTAAGAAACAGGGCTGAACTTCAATTGCTTAATAAAATTAATATTTCCGCTACTAATCGTGTCATGTCTGTGCTTCTGGCGTCCAGAAAAAATATGGCGGAGCTTTCAGGCCAGACGATAATGCTTTCGAACGAGTCGGCTTCGGCCGCATCGCTTCTTAAAATATTAATCGAAGATTTTTTAGGCTGCACCGGCGTTAAATATATCAGCGGCAAAGTAACGTCCGAAAATATAGATTCTATTATTGAAGGTAATCAGGCAAGCTCGGTAATGGCGATAGGAGATGAAGCGCTGAAATATTTCGAAAAAACTTTCGCGAATTCAAACGCAAACGTTCAAAATTCCGCCGGCGGAATAAAAGTATTCGACCTGTGCCAGCAGTGGAACCGTTTTACCGGACTGCCTTTTGTTTTTGGAATTCTCGCAGCCAGAAAAGATTTTTACTTCGGCAATAAAAATATATGCGACAAGCTGAGCGCAGCGATTAAATCAAAGGTGGATTTTTTTAATTCGAACAGAGATATTTTCGCCGAAAAAGCCTTTAAATCTTGCGGAGTAACCCTGAGCACGATGAAGGAATATTACGGCCTTTTAAACTACGAATTCGAGCCTGAGCATATAATGGCGCTCGAAGAGTTCGAAAAAAGGTTGAAAAAAATAAACGCTTTTCATATTGTAAGATAAAGACGGATTTTGGCGTTTTATTAACATAAAAGCACTAAAGCGCGTCCCGAAAAATTATAAATTCAGAAAAAGAAGTGATCAAAATGAATAACCGTTTCAGCGTAGCGCAATGCGTTAAAACTTATAAAAATGCCGATTTTTATCAGCTCGCCCGCGACGCGGATTCAGTAAGACGCAAAATCCATGGAAAAAACAGCGGAACCGTCTCGTTCGTTCTGGACAGAAACGTCACCTATACCAATATCTGCAATTGCAAATGCAAGTTTTGCGCATTTTTTAAGTTAAAAAATACGCCGGGATCTTTCGTGCTTACCAATGATGAAGTTCTCGATAAGATACAGGGTCTGGTAGATATCGGCGGAAGCCAGATAATGCTTCAGGGCGGACTGAACGCATCGTTAAAACTGGATTATTACATAAAACTTCTCAAAGCCATCAGGGAAAGGTTTGCCAAAATAACTCTGCATTCTTTTTCGCCCCCCGAGATCGACCATATCGCAAAAACCTCGAACAAATCCGTGGACTATGTTTTAAAAGCTCTGCAGCAGGCCGGACTCGATTCGCTTCCCGGCGGCGGCGGCGAGATACTCATCGACAGGATAAGGCACAGGGTATCGCCTAACAAAATAGGATCGAGGCGCTGGCTGCAAATAATGAGGGCGGCGCACAAAATCGGTATGAAATCGACCGCCACCATGGTATTTGGTTTTGGAGAAACGCTTCAAGAAAGATTTACGAGCATGAAAAAAGTCCGCGATCTTCAGGATGAAACGGGCGGTTTCAGGGCTTTTATACCGTGGCCTTTTTCGCCGGCGAATACCAGGCTTTCTAATTACGCTCTCACCGACGGGCTGGATTATTTAAAAACGGTTGCATGCGCGCGCCTTTTTTTCGACAATATCAAAAACATTCACAGCGGATGGGTGACTGAAGGCATGAGGATGGCGCAGCTGGCGTTGAGTTTCGGCGCCAACGATTTCGGCGGAATATTAATGGAAGAAAAAGTTGTAAGGGCGACAGGGCTTATAAATGAAACCAATGTGCGCGAGCTTTACAATATAGCCAAAAACGCCGGATACAGGTTAATGCGGCGCAACACCAACTACGATATGCTCGAAGAAATCGGCGCCGGCCATTATTTAGTGACAGGCGCAAGCGCGGTCCAATAATTAATTTTATGTAAACCGGAGAAGGCGTGGATAATTTTTCAAAAAACATCAGATCGATGTTCGACAGTATTTGCGGTCGTTATGATTTTATGAATCATCTATTAAGCTGCGGCCTCGATATATACTGGCGGAAGAATATGGTAAAGCATTCGCTTTTAAATTACGCAAAAGTTTTCAGCGGCGGCGGTCCGCAAGAGATCATAAAAATCGCCGATATCGCATCGGGCACAGGCGACGTTATAAAAGAAGTCATAACCTCGATCGATAAAACCGGCGCTATATTTAAAGGCAGGCAAATCGATATATTTTGCGCTGATTTTTCTCTTCCCATGGTAAAAATAGCCAAAAGAAAACTGGAAAAAATTCTTTTACGCCGGAAAAGCCGCGTCAGGATAAATTATGTCATATGCGACGCGCAAAATTCCTGCTTTAAAGATTCTTCAATGGATATGGTTTTCATCGCCTTCGGCCTCAGAAATTTTTCCGCTATCGATAAATTTCTTAGCGAAGAGCTTAAAAGAATAATGAACAAGCGCCGCTCTATGGCCGTCATACTTGAATTCAACAATATTTTCAATTACAGGCTGTTCGCCTTTTTCCAGATTTATTATAATTATTTTATCGCTCTGCTGGCGAAGATATTTTCAAAAAATATAGCGGCCTATAAATATCTCGTAGATTCGATAAAAAGGCTCGCATCGGACGAAGAAATCTTAAAAATGTTCACTGACAGCGGTTTTAAAATATTTAATTACGGTAAAATTTTTCCTTTTATTGTTTCAAGATATATTGCTATAATTAATAATAGTTGACTTTATTAAAAAATTAAAATATAATATATTAAACTATCGAAAAAAAGGTGAAAAATGAAAATTATCGTTGCTCATACCGGGGCTTCGGGCGCTATTTACTGCGTAAAATTTTTAAAATGGCTTACCATCCGCCGTAATATCAAAGTTTTATTTACGGCGTCAGAAGAAGGTTTTAGAATTTTAGAAGACGAAACTAAAGTCAGCAAAAGCGACCTTAAGAAATATGTCGCGCAAATGTATTCAAACGACGATCTGCGCGCGGATATTTCATCAGGCACGGCCGATGTAAACGCCATGGTCATAGTTCCTGCCAGTATGAACACCGTCGCCAAAATAGCCAATGGAATAGCGGATAATCTTATTACGCGCGCCGCTTCAAATATTTTAAAATTAAAGCGCAAGCTGATCATAGTCGCCCGTGAAATGCCATTATCGACTATACATCTTGAAAACCTTACAAAGCTTTCAAAGGCCGGCGCCGATGTTATGCTCGCATCGCCGCCATTTTACCATAATCCCAAAACTATCGATGAAATGGCGCTTCCCGTTATTTACTATATAAACGAACTTCTGGGCATAGAAAACAATATAAATTTCAAGTGGCATGGCGCAGCCGCTGAAAAGCAATCTGCAACCGAATAAAATTATTAATCATCAATGAAAACCTCTAACGACGACATAAATTTTATAAGAATCATGCTGGAAAACAAAGAGCGGGATTATCTTTGCGAATACGCTCAGCTGTCATCCAGGACGCGCGGCCGTGAAAAGCCCGAAGTAGAGTGCACTTATCGCACTTCATTTCAAAAAGACCGCGATAAGATTTTGCATTCAAAGTCATTTCGGCGTCTTAAAGACAAGACTCAAGTTTATATAAGGCAAAGCACAGACCACATCAGGGTAAGGCTCACTCACACGCTCGAAGTCATGCAAATTGCGCGCACTATTGCAAGAGCGCTCAGGCTCAACGAAGATCTTGTTGAAGCCATAGCTCTAGGCCATGATTTAGGGCATACGCCGTTCGGCCATACGGGTGAAAATGTATTAAACCAGTTATTAAAGAACGGTTTTAAGCATAGTCTTCAATCACTTCGCGTAGTTGATAAGCTTGAAAGAAACGGTAAAGGCTTAAATCTTTGCTATGAAGTCAGAGAAGGCATCGCCAAACATTCAAAAAAAAGATGCGGACTTTTTACTGCATTCGGCGATGAATTTCCTTCAACATTAGAAGCTATGGTAGTTAAAATTTCCGATGGAATAGCATATATAAACCACGATTTAGATGACGCTCTCTCGTTCAGTTTATTAACCGAATCACAAATTCCAAATGAGTTTTTTAAAATTTTAGGTTCTACGAACGCTCAGAGAATAGATAAAATGGTTTCAGATGTAATTATTAACAGCATCAATAAAAAAGAAATAGTCATGTCAGATTTAATTCACGACACTACCAATTCGCTGCGCAATTTTTTATTTGAAAACGTATATTTAAAAGAAGATGAAATTGACGAAGCCAAAAAAGCTCGTGAAATAGTTCATTTTTTATATGATTTTTATATAGCTAACCAGGATATTTTATTCAGCGAGCATAAAAAAAATCATCCGGACGATTCAATCGAAACTACCGTAGCTGATTATATTTCTTCAATGACGGACAGATTTGCGGTCAATAAATATAATAAGTTAATCGCTAAAAAATAAAAATTTCACATAAATTTTTGAAAAGGTTAATTTTGGAGGAAGTTAATGTTTATATCATTTAAAAACAATAAAGCGTTTTCCGCTATCGAAATGATGATAGTGGTAGCTATTATAGGAATTTTAATATCTATCGCGGTATTTAATTTTAATAAAATTAAAGAAGACGTTAAAAAGAAGGCATGCATTGCCAATATGGGAACGATCCATAATGCCGTCAGGATGTATTATATGGAAAATCCCGTTGTAAGCGATCAATTTGACCTTTCATTAAAAGCTCTCATGGCCGCCAATTACCTCAAAACCGAGCCGCGTTGCCCTAATGCTGAAAAATTAAATAATTCCGTAGCTTTTTATTCAATTCTTGACAAACCCGGCAAAAAAATAGATGTTCTTTGCGTTAATACTCAGGACAGCAAATCGGCCCACGGCTCGTATTTAAAGCTGACTCAGCCGGCGTCCGCACAGCAGCCTGAAGCGCCTGCCAATCAGTAAAAACCTGTTTTGAATTGTGCCTTTTCATTTTCAGTTTGAGCCATTAGTGTTGGCGGGAGCCAGACAAGGTTTTTCGGGGACTCGTTCAAAATCCCTCCGGGAAAATTTATTTTAGTGGATAGTGAACAAGTGAATAGAGAATAGAGAATAGTTAAGGTTGGGGCTCGCTCGGCGAGCTCTATATATAAATAAATACTTCGTATATCAGCTCTTAAAATATTATT
>JAKPTH010000435.1 GCA_029571125.1 bacterium | reverse complement strand
GATGGCGGAGTAACCGTGAGCAATGGCAATGTCAATATTTTAACCGGAGCGGCCGGAAAGTATGTAATCAAAGCGGTCGTGAAAGATACGGTAGCCATACACGGCGGCAAGGAAGCCGTATACGAAATCAATGTCGGTTCTTCTACCGGTCTTCTTCAAATCAAACCTTCGAAATTCAAAATAGGCATATTCGAAGATACAACGCTAGAAGCTATAGAGGACGGGACGGTTGTTCCGGCCCAGTGGTCGATAGTGGATGTCAGCGGGAGCGTTGTTGACGATTCCATAGATAAAACGTCGGGGACTATATCTGCGGGCTCTTCTGGCGTATCATCGCCGTCGAAGTCTAATTCGCCCGGCATCACGGCTTCGCGTTGTACTTATAAAGCGCCGGAAGGGCATGGAGAGTATATAATTCGCGCCGCATACAACGGTAAAACGGCCGCCGTTAAGATAACGGTAATGCCGTTAACGATGGCACTCGCCATTCCTTCGTATATGGATATTAATGCGGTTCAGGATTTTTCCGTGACGATAAAAGGCATTACAGAACCCAAAACGATATCTGCGCTATCGGATGGGGGAAAGATAACCGATGTTAATCAGGAATTTAAATCAGGAGCCATTCCTGAAGATAACGAGATGATATTCACTAAAAAATTCAGCCTTGGCGCGAACGATTCCAACGATAAATATACGATAACGGCGAAACTTCTTGGTATCCCGATCGATAAAACGGTTCAGCGCGGTATAAATATAGTTAAAAGCATCACGGCGACGCCGAAAGGCGCGTCTATAGCTCCAGGCGGCAAGCTCGCTCTGGAGGCTTCAATTAACGGAGGCGGCATAGTCAAGGCCGTCTGGACATTGGAAGGCGCGAACAGCGGGAGCATAATAGAAAACGCCGATGGCACGCAATCCTATGTAGCGCCTGCGGTTCCCGGCACATATAAGATAACCGCTAAATACCTCGATTATACCGACGAAATGTACATAACGGTTACGAATACGCCATCATCGCTTGCGATAACGTTTTCACCGCTCGATCCGGTCATCTACCCTGATGAAGTGATAAAAATTAAAGCTATAGTTAACGAACCTAAGTTATATAATGGGTTCAATATAACTAACGCCGGCGGCGAATTGGCCGGTCCGGTGAGCTATGGCGTAACGCCCGACGCCAAATCATATTTTTTTGAATATAACTTCAGCGTCCCTTCCGGCGATAATAAGGAAACGATAAGCATAGTAGCTATGATAATGGAAAGCGGCGAAGTACTGGCGAAAGCGACGAATACGATAAAAGTTGTCAGGAGCATAAATGTGGCGCCGAATCATTCGACAATCGCCACAGGCGAGCAATTAACGCTGTCGGCCACTATAATCGGCGGCGAGAAAGTAAAAGCTGAATGGAGCGTTGATAAGGCCGAAAGCGGAAGTATAGTCAATAATGGCGACGGAACCGCAGTTTATACCGCGCCCTCGGCATACGGCACATATAAAATAACGGCCAGATATCTGGAGTACCAGGACGATGCTTACGTCACGGTTTATTCCGGCGTTCCGACTATAAAAATCGTATGCAGTTATCCAAGCGTCGGAGCGGGAATGACTCTTTATGGAATATATGCCGATCTTGGAAATCGTAACGATGAGGTCATATGGTCGAGCGAATCGGGGCCGGTGTCTTCAAATGGAAGATTTTGCACTTATTTGGCGCCCTCGACGCCTGGCAAATATAAATTGACGGCTACGGTGAAGGGCGCCGACGTTAAAGACGAGATCGAAATAGAAGTAACGGAAGTTTCATTTAAAATATCGCCTTCGACGTCAATCGTAAAATATGGCGAAAAAATTCAATTAGAAGGAGTTGTAACCGGTACCGAAGCGGGGATATTTGAAATGAGCTGGCAGCTGGAAGAGCCTTCCGCGGGCGGTGCTATTGAAGTAATCGGCGGCCAGTACTCACCCGTAGAGAAGAACGGCTCTCCTATGCGCATGACAACGTATAACCGCCGGTGCATATATACGGCTCCGCCTGAAACGGGTATAGGCATAAGATATGTTAAGGCGACATGCACCCAGCCTTTTGGGAAAACATGGACCGCGCGGGCTAAAATCAAAGTAGTCGGCGAAGAGAATCCGGCGGCGCAACTTGCCATAAACAATGTGGTCAACGGTAAGGCCGTCGTAAATATCGACGATGACATCGATTTGAGGCCGAATATAACAGGAGCGAACTCAGGTCAGCAGGTAATAATGGTTGATAATAAAGACGTTCAAATGACGCAGGACGATACCGGCAGCGGCGTTATATCGGATACATGGAGCTACATTCCGCCCGTGACTCCACTGTTAAACGGAACAGGCGGAATATTCGATGTTTTCTTCGAAATGTTTAATCCGCACAGATATATTCAGGTTAAAATAGAAGTGCCTGATGTTAAAATTAAAATGACTCCGGAAACAATAAAGCTCGGTGTGGGGGAATCATATACATTTAGAAGCGACGTGAACGGTTTGACGAGCAAGCCGTCGCTTACATGGACTTCAGACGGCGCTCTGACGAATGTTGATAATAACTCGCGAATATATACAGCTCCGAATATACCCGGCAGCGGAAATATAAAAAGTGAATTCACCTATACGGTAAGGAACTTGCAGATAACGAGAAACGCTTCAGCGGCTATAACTATCGATGATATATTTTTATCGTCCGATATCGATGGAGTGATAATCGAAAACGGTTCGACGAAGCAATTTAACGTAAGCGTGGCCGGCGCATATAATAAAGCGATAGACGGCATAGCCTTTGAAGGCCAATCCGACGGAGCAATCATAGAAAATGCGCCTGCCGGCAGCGGATATATGTACACGTTTAAAGCCCCGGTTTATACCGGACAATTTACGACGGATGCTGAATTATATGTAAAAGCGGTCAGCGCGGCTAATAAAAACAAATTTGGTTTGTTTAAAGTAAAAGTTAAAAGGCCAAGGTAATGAACATGAGCAGAGAACAAGTATGGCCTTATAGCATTACATGATACGAGTATATTTATTAACTACATTTGCTTAATGAGTTAATAAAAATTTATATATCGGGGGTAAAACATGGACGGTCAGGACAGGGTAGTTGTAAGCGTAATCGGAGTAAACAGAGTGGGCATCGTGTCTAAAATATCCACGGTGGTGGCGGAGCTTAACGCCAGCATTCTCGATATTTCCCAGACTTTGATAGGCGATCTGTTTTCTATGATTATGATAATAGACGTAGCCAAATCGAACCTTGAGTTTAAGTTTCTCCGCGAGAAAATTGAAAACGCCGGGAATGAAATGGGCGTAAAAGCTATAGTTCTCCATGAAAATACATTCAGATACATGCACAGGGTGTAATAATTAATATATTTTATTAAAAGGGTTGATTATTTTAATAAAAAATGATAAGATAATAAAAAAATAAAAAAAATAACTTTGATTACCTAATTTCAGGGAATCGAAAGTGCCAATAAATGAATTATATTTACTGCGGTTTTGATTGAGTTTTTACGGCTCGATAAATGGTTTTATATACGTAAAAAACAAAGAAATATCGAATAAATTATTCAATTAGAGGCACGAATGAATAATAACACAGAAAACGTCTCAATCAATTCCATATATCCCGATTTATTAAAGCTTTTAAATAATTCCCTTTCTCTTTTAATTCAAATCGATACCGAAAGCCAGGACTATAAGACGCTGGTTTTTGAAATAAAATCTAATCTGGGCGAAGCCCTTAAATTAAATTTAAAATCAGATGAAGCAGACCTTATTTCGGTTCCATTCAACGCGGCCAATTCGGCGCTTCTTGAAAGTGACGAAGAGGTCGTTGTTGCCCTGCTCGAGCTTCTTCAAAGCTCTCTTTCAAAAGCCGCCGAATATTTTGAAAGTCTTTGCGGCCACAAGGCTGACTTAGAAAATAAATCAACGGCCGAGGTATATAAAGAAGGCGAATTCGAGAAAAACGCCGGCAGTTTTTTAGGCGACCCGTTCGAAGTTAAAGAAAACGATAAGCCGTCTGTAAACAAAAACGATGCTGCTGCGGTCAAAACGGCCGAAGTTCAAGCGCCGAGGGAGCCCGAGCCGGTTCAGGACCGGGCAGCTGAAACCGGCGCCGAACGCGAGGTGCTCCTGACTTTTATCGACGAATGCGCCGAACATCTGCTCGCTTCTGAAGACGCACTTCTCAAACTCGAGTCCGATCCTGCTGACATTTCGGCCGTCAATAATATATTCAGGGCGTTTCATACGATAAAAGGCTCGGCCCACTTTTTAAATTTCAAGCACGTATCATTACTGGCGCACGAGGCGGAAAATTTTTTAAGTAAAATAAGGGAAGGCGAAACCCGCTGCTGCAAAAAATGCCTGGAACTGGCTTTTAGCGCGCTGGATGAGCTGAAGTTTTTGATCGATTCAATAAAAGCCGGAGATTACAAAGCCACCGGAAAAAATTTTAACGCCGTGATCGAGGCGCTGAAAAAAGGCGTAACCGAAGATGAAACAACGGCATGTCCGCCCACGGAACTTCCGCTGAAAACTATTATCGACGAGCTCGACCGTATAACCGGCGTTCTGGCGAGCGCGGAACCCGACGATATTAAAGCCTTCACAGGCCTAAAAAAATCGCTCGACGGCCTCGCTAAAAGTTGTCCGGACGAAATCGCCGCGTCTATATTCGATGCCGCCAGTTCCCAGCTGAACGAACTTATAACCACTTCTGCGGACGACTCGCTCCGTATAATTGCCGTGGTTTGCGCCATGGTGGAGTCATGCATTACTCACCTTGAAAGCAAAACCAGGCCTGCTCAAAAAAAACCGGCCGCCGCTCCATCCGCAAAGTCCTCGTCCGTGCAGGCTGCCGTTAAAACGAAAGAAGCCGCGCCCGAAGTTAAAGCCGAGCCGGTACCGCAGATAGACGTAAGCTTTGAATTCGACGCGGAAACTATCGACCGTGAAATGTTTCTTACGTTCATAGACGAATGTCTCGAACACATACAGGCTTCTGAAGAAGCGCTGCTCAATCTCGAAAACAACGTTGAAGACTCGTCGTCTATTAATACGGTTTTCAGGGCGTTCCATACCGTCAAGGGTTCTTCTTCTTTTCTGGGGCTTTCCGGCGTTTCCGAACTCGCCCATCATGCGGAATCCCTTCTGGTTAAGATACGCGATAAAGAGATAAATTACGATAAAAAATTCGCCGACATCTGTCTTCGTTCGGTGGACATTCTTAAAACGCTTATAACGTCCCTTAAGGCCGGAAATTATAAAAAACCCGATAATTATGACGATCTGCTCAGGCTTTTAATGAGCCCTGAATTGAAAAAAGGCATAATACCGGCTGCTTACGCGGATAAAAAAATCGCTGCGCCTAAAACGGAAAAAATCGGGCCGGTTGCGGAGCCTCTCAAAACCGCGCTTGCCGCCGAAGAAAAGCCGTCGTTTGCCGCCGTTGGCGAGACTAAACCGCCGGCCGCCGTGCCTGAAGCGAAAAAAGTGGCGGCGTCGATCAGCGACGAAGAAGAATCGACCGTCCGCGTCAAAATAGCCAGAATCGACAAACTTATCGACATGGTCGGCGAGCTGGTTATATCTCATTCCATGGTGGCCCAGGACGATGCCATGGTCAACGGCGCCAACCATATTCTGGCAAAAAAAGTCATGCAGTCGGGAAAAATAATACGCGAGCTGCAGGACCTCAGCATGACTATGCGAATGATCCCTTTCAGGGCCACTTTTCAAAAAATGGCCCGCGTCGTGCGCGATATTTCAAGTAAAAACGGCAAGCAGATAGATTTTATAACTTCGGGAAAAGAAACCGAAGTTGACCGTAATCTTGTAGATATAATCAACGACGCGCTTATGCATATGGTAAGAAACGCCGTAGATCACGGTATAGAGCCGTCTGAAGACAGAAGGAAAGCCGGCAAGCCCGAAAAAGGGACCGTAATACTGTCGGCATTTCATTCGGGCGGAAACGTAGTAATCGAGGTAAAAGACGACGGTAAAGGGCTGGACAGGCCAAAAATAGTAAAAAAGGCCATTGAGAAAGGACTTATTAAATCTGACGATACCATGAGCGATTCCGATGTTTTCAGCCTTGTTTTTCTTCCCGGCTTTTCCACGGCCGACCAGATCACCGATATATCGGGCCGCGGCGTGGGCATGGACGTGGTAAAAACTTCAATCGAGTCTCTGCGCGGGCGTATAGACATCTCATCGATTCCCGGAAACGGCTGCTGCTTTTCGATAAAGGTTCCGCTGACGCTGGCTGTAACCGACGGAATGCTGATAAAAGTCGGCTCGCAGCGTTATATAATTCCTACCGCAAACATTTATCTTACGTTCAGGCCCAAAATAGAAGACATATTCACGATGGCAGGCCGAGGCGAGATGGTAATGCTTCACGGTAAAATGATACCGGTATTCAGACTCAATAAAATTTTCAACATATCCCATTCAATAGAAAATCCATGGGAATCTTTATTCGTCGTTATCGACGACGGCGACAACAAGCACTGCGCCATTCTCGTAGACGAACTTCTCGGCCAGCAGCAGATTGTGGCCAAGCCTCTCGGAGCGGCTCTCGGCAAAATCGAAGGCGTTTCCGGCGGCGCGATACTCGGCGACGGCAAAGTCGGGCTTATAATAGACACCAAAGAAATCGTCAATATCGCCCGTCAGACGGTTAATGTCAAGGCGAAGCAAATAGTTTAAAATATAAAAGTAAACAGTAGTTTCATTCAGAAAGGGTGAAATAATATTATGAGCGGGGACAATATCAACAACTATTCAGGGTTCGGTTCAATTGCCACGGCCGCTAAAAAGATCGAAGGCGGCAAGTTTTTAACTTTTTACCTCGGTAACGAGGAATACGGCATTCAAATTTTAAAGGTTCAGGAAATCATCGGCATAATGGAGATCACTCCCGTTCCGCGCACTCCGGATTTTATAAAGGGCGTCATTAATTTGCGCGGCCATATAATCCCCGTTATATACCTGCGTTCTAAATTCGGTATGCCTGAAATCGAAAATACCGAGCAGACGTGTATTATAGTAGTAAAGACCAGAAACCTTATTATGGGTCTCATAGTGGACAGGGTATGCGAAGTTTCGGACATACCTACAAACGACATAGACGAGGCGCCGTCGTTCGGTACTTTCGTTAACACCGAATACATTCTGGGTATCGGAAAATTTGCTAGTAAGGTCAAGCTTCTGCTTGATATTGACAAAGTCATCACGGCGCAGGAATATGCGGGGATGTCCAAAATCGTTGAAAATATAAATTAATTCGGAGGCCTATATGCATTCTTTCAAAAATAAAATGATTTTTATAAGTATTTTTACAATTTTCTTTCCTCTTTTAGCCGCTTTAGGTGCTCTTCACATGACCGGCGGCGTCAATTCCACCGTCATGTTCTGCGCCCTCGCGGGAGCGATAATCGCTCTGGGCGCGGCCGTTTTCACCACCGAAAAATTATTCGCCTCTTCGAGCAAAATCAACGCGGCGATGGAAAGACTTGCCAGAGGAGAACAGGCGGAGATATTAAAAACTTCCGGCGACGATTACTTTTCCCCCATTACCGCCAGCCTTAATCAGATGATAACCCAGAACAACGTTTTTAAAAGAGAAATAGAAGCCGCCGCCGGCAGCATGGCGAACGGCGATTTTAACTTCAGCGTCAACTTAAACGAGCTTTCCGGTTTTTATCGCGCTTCTCTTGAAAAGATCGCCGAAGCGGCTAAAAAAGTTGGAGAACCGGTAGCGGCGATTAACGCGATCCTGGATAAAGTCAGCAAGGGCGATATAACCAACGAACGCATCGACATAGACGCCAGGGGCGCTTTCGCGTCTTTAAAAGCCAATACGAACTCGCTTCTCGGCACTATAGATAACCTGCTCAACGAAGTGAAGGTAGTATGCATAGCCACGATATTCGAAGGAAAGCTCGACAAACGCGCTAACGTTTCGCTGTTCCAGGGCCGCTGGGCGCGTCTGGCAGCAGGCATCAACGATATAGTCAATACTTTTGTTAAACCGCTTACGCTCTCATCCGACTATATAACGTCTATAAGCAACGGAACGATCCCGCCAAAAATAACGGAAGAATACAAAGGCGATTTCAATATACTTAAAAGTTCTTTCAACGTGTGCATCAACAACCTTCAGGCCATGATAAAAGAAGTTAACGACCTCACGCACGCCGCCGCCGACGGAAATCTTAAAAAACGCGGCAATTCTGAAAAGTTCGAAGGCGCTTATCGCGAAATCATAGGCGGCATAAATCAAACGCTCGATTCCGTAATCAATCCCATAAGCAAAATGAATGAACATCTTGTGCTGCTAAGCAAAGGCGAGATTTCAGGGAAAATAGAGGACGAATGCAAGGGCGATTTCTGCGAGCTCAAAGACAGCCTTAACAAGCTTATAACTACTCTGGACAATCTTCTCAACGAAGTAAAGGTGGTCTGCATAGCCACCATATTCGAAGGCCATATAGACAAGCGCGCTAACGTTTCGCTGTTCCAGGGCCGCTGGGCGAAACTGGCATCGGGCATCAACGATCTGATAAACGCTTTTGCCAATCCTCTTAAAATGTCGGCTAACTATATCACTCAAATCGGCTCGGGTAAAATTCCGCCGGTTATCACTGAAGATTACAAGGGCGATTTCAACATAATAAAAGATTCTTTCAACAACTGCATCAATAATCTGAGCAATCTTACCGTTGAAGTAGAAGCGCTGACTCATGCGGCCACCGACGGAAAGCTCAAAGTACGCGGCAACGCCGACAAATTCGCCGGCGTTTATAAGGAAATTATCGAAGAAATAAACAGCACTCTCGACGCTATCGTGAACCCGCTCAACGTCGCAGCGGATTATGTGGCTAAAATAAGCAAAGGCGAAGTTTCAGAAAAAATAACCGCCGAATATAAAGGCGATTTTAACGACATCAAAAACAATATCAACAGCCTTATCACTACCGTCGACACTATGCTCAACGAAATAAAAACGATCTGCATAGCGGTCATATTCGAAGGAAAACTCGACAAGAGAACCGGCGCGTCTCAGTTCAGCGGCCGCTGGGCGAAACTGGCTTCGGGCATCAACGATATAGTGAACTCTCTTGTGAACCCGTTGAAAGTGTCTTCGAACTATCTGCAGCAGATAAGTCAGGGCGAAATTCCCGCTAAAATAACCGATGAATATAAGGGCGATTTCAACGAAATAAAAAACAGCATTAATACGTGTCTCGACACTTTAACTTCGCTTATCATCACCGACGGCGGAGCGGCGCTTCAGGCGGCGGCCGATAAAGACCTCACCGCGAGAGTTAAAAAGACTTACAGCGGACTTTATGACCGCATGAAAGACAATATAAATTCCTTGATCGAAAATCTCGAAGACATGTTCAAGCAGATCGCCGCTAATTCCGAAAACGTATCGTCTTCTTCCAACCAGATAAGCAAAGGCGCACAGGCGCTCGCTCAGGGCGCTTCGGAGCAGGCCAGCGCGCTCGAGGAAGTTTCAAGCAGCCTCCATCAGATGAATTCCATGGCAAAGCAGAACGCGGCCAACGCCAAGGAAGGCCAGAACCTCACCACCAGCGCTCGTTCCAGCACGGAGCGCGGCGTGGACAGCATGAGAAAAATGTCCGTGGCCATCAACCAGATAAAGGATTCCTCCAACAATACGGCCAAGATATTAAAAACGATCGATGAAATAGCCTTCCAGACCAATCTTCTCGCCCTCAACGCCGCGGTAGAAGCGGCCCGCGCCGGCGACGCCGGAAAGGGCTTCGCGGTAGTCGCCGACGAAGTGAGAAACCTCGCCATGAGAAGCGCGGAGGCGGCTAAAAATACCGCGCGCATGATAGAAGAATCCGTTAAATACGCCAATAACGGCGTTTCCATCAACGAGGAAGTAATGAAAAACCTCGACGAAATCAACGGCCAGGTCAAGAAAGTGAACGAATTCATGTCTGAAATATCGGCGGCTTCCGAGCAGCAGAGCGAAGGCATCAACCAGATCAATACCGCCGTGGCGCAGATGAATCAGGTTACCCAGCAGAACGCCGCTTATTCGGAAGAATCCGCCAGCGCTTCGCAGGAGCTTACCTATCAGGCCGAACAGATGAAGAACATGATACTCCAGTTCAAGCTCAGCAGCGTTAAAACAACTGTTTTATCGGGCGGCTTCGACGTGCATTCGGGCCCGTCTTTCAATAAGCGCCCTGTTCCGCCGCCCGCGCCTCATAAGAAAAAAGACTTCAAGGACTTCGAGCATATCCAGCCGGCGGCTAAAGGCGGCGATTCGGACCCTAAAAAAGTTATTCCCTTCGACGAAGACAGCCAGGTGCTGCAGGAGTTTTAAGTTTCGGACACGCGCCGCTTCGGAGCGTAAAATCTTACCTTTGCGGCGGCGCGGCCGGATAACTGAAAAATAAAATTTGATTCGGATAGTGGTATGGAATATATTTCTGCTAAATTAAGCAATTATGAATTCGAAAAAATAACCGGCCTGATATATTCGCTATGCGGAATAAGCCTCGGCAGCGGAAAAAAAGAGCTGGTAACGGCGCGGCTTACCAAAAGGCTGAACGACTTGAAGCTGCCGAGTTTCGACAGCTATCTCAAGCACGTGCAGCACGATGAAAGCGGCTATGAGCTGCTCCAGCTCATAGACGTCATAACCACGAACGTAACGAGCTTTTTTCGCGAGATGCACCACTTCGATTATATCAGGGAGCATATGATTCCGGCGTTTAAGGCCAAATCCGACAGGGTGCGCATATGGAGCGCCGGATGCTCGTCCGGCGAGGAGCCTTATTCCATGGCGATCCTGCTCAATGAAGAGCTCGGCAACGTCATGCTCAAAGATATAAAAATACTGGCGACCGATATTTCTACTCATATATTATCCAAGGCCAAAGAAGGCTTGTATGAAAAACAACTTGTAGAAGGCGTTCCTAAAGCAATGCTTGCAAAGTATTTCGAGTGCCTCACATCGAGGGACGAGTTTAAAAACGTTAAATATTTTTACAGGG
>JAKPTH010000400.1 GCA_029571125.1 bacterium | reverse complement strand
TACTCTTCAGGATGAAATCGGACAGCTGGTCGATCAGATATCTGTAATTTCCAACAATACTGAATATAACACATTAAAATTGCTTGACGGCAATCTCGATATTAAAAAATCACTTACTGTAAGCCCCGGCATACCGGGCTCGATGAAGGTTTTAAACACTCCGGGTACGGTAAAAACGGCAAGTAACCTTATTTTATCCATAACCGGGCGTGCTACACCCGCCGTGGCGAGCGCAGGCGCTTATGCGTTTGGCGGCCAGATCGGAATTCAAAATTCTATCAATATAAACGGCATCGATATTCAAGTAGCCGCTTCAGATACTTTGAATACAGTTCTTTCGAAAATTAACCAGGCCAATTCAAAAACCAATGTTATTGCCATACAGGTTCCTAATGGAGCCAACTGGACCGTCGGCCTCGTTTCGGGAGTTATAGATAAGGATGCTCAAAACGTCGCGCGCGGATTTAACTCGGCGGGAAGTTTTTCAACTCCAAACGCCAGCGCCGTGGGTTATACGCTTGTCGGCACCGCTGCTACGGTTAATCTTGGCGGCGATACAGGAATCTGGTCGTCACTGGGGTTCGTTGCATCAGGAGCTGCAAGCATACCGAGCACTTATTCCAGAACGGGAACAAATGTGGTCGGAGTCCTCGGCGGAATTCAAATGCAGGGTTCGGGCAATACTCTTTCCATGGAAGACGCCGGCTCGCCTATGTATGGAATTAAAATTGGCACGAGTATATTTAATGAGGCATATGGCGGAACTGTATTTACCGGTCAGAATGCCGGAGCTACGATGAGCGCTGCAACTTATTATATAACTTCTACGTCTGATGTCGCTACGCTTTCTACTAACGATAATAAAAAGATCGGCCTTCAGCTCGGCGCAAACTATAATCAATCGATAGCATACAGCCTTCAGTCAGTGTCGCCGGATGTTATCGGTGTCGGCGCTTCGTCGAAACTGTCTTCATTAAAGCAGGTTAATGTTATTACTCTTGAAGATGCTAATCTGTCCTTGAAAGTAATTCAAAAATCGATTACAGACGTTACGACTATTAGAGCGGCCATCGGCGCAACTTTGAACAGGCTCGATTATACCGAAAAAACTCTCAGGATACAGCGTGAAAATATGACGTTCGCCGAATCAAGAATCCGCGATGCGGATATGGCTCTTGAAATGACATATTACACCAGGAACCAGATTCTTTCGCAAACCGCAACCGCGATGCTGGCCCAGGCGAACCAGCGGCCGCAAAACGTTCTGCAGCTGCTTAAATAAAGAATAAGACGAACATAAATAAAAAAAGACCGATAAATCAGTTATTTATCGGTCTTTTTTTATTTATGCATTTATTTTAAAATTATTTTATGTAAAGCTATAAATTATTATAAGAAATTTTCGATATGTATAGTGAAAGCTTTATAAAATATAATTGGAGGAGATACTATGTTCGTTAACACCAATATTCCAGCCATGAACGCACAAAGACAGTTGTTTAACAACAACATAGGCCTTGATAAATCGCTTGAACGTTTGTCGTCGGGGCTCAGGATTAATACGGGAGCCGATGACGCTTCGGGACTTGCAATGGCGGAAAAAATGAAGGCGCAGGGAGTTGGTTTAACAAGCGCTATCCAGAACACTCAGGATGGTACTTCTCTGTTTAAAATAGCCGATGGCGCGCTTGACCAGGTAGGAAGGATTTTATCCAGGCTTGAAGAACTCGTTGTTCGAGCCAACAATAGAACCTTAACGGATAGCGACAGAAATACGCTTCAGAATGAAATCGGTCAGCTTATCGATCAGGTAAATGTAATTTCAAACAATACTGAATATAATACATTAAAGCTTCTCGACGGCGGATTAGATATTAAAAAGAGCCTTACCGTTAATAGTTCGACAACATCTGCAGGATTACCGGGTTCAATGAAAGTGCTTAGCACTCCTGGCACAGTAAAATCGGCTTCTAATCTTATACTGAGTATAACCGCGCGCGCGCTGCCGGCG
>JAKPTH010000381.1 GCA_029571125.1 bacterium | reverse complement strand
TTTTTCTTTTCGTGATAATGCTGCTTAAAAAGCGCAATAACGAATCATTCGAAGATATCATCAGCGCGCCCAAAATAATAAGCCTTGTGCTGGCCGTAATTTTATTGACCGCTCTTTCCGCGGCGCTCGCAGCCTCTACCGGCCATCCGGGAGTTTTTCCTAACGCCGCCGAATCTTTCGGAACTCTTAAAGCGGTCGGAAGTTCGATATTTAAAAAATATATTTTCGTTTTCGAGGCGCTTTCGGCGCTTATACTGGTCGCCATTGCCGGCGTAACGCTTTTATCGGCAAAAAATAGCGAAGGTGATAATAAATGACCATAGGACTCGCTCACTATCTCGTTCTGGCCGCCGCCCTTTTTATTATAGGCCTGATCGGGCTCACCATAAGAAAAAATATAATCGTGCTGTTCATGTGCGTGGAATTGATGCTCAATTCGGCCAATCTAACGATTCTGGCATACGCGAGGCAGTTCAACGATTCGGATTTTCACGCCGCAGCCCTTTTCGTAATGGTAATAGCGGCGGCCGAAGCGGCGCTCGGCCTGGCCCTCGTCGTGGCCCTGTTCAGATACCGCGGAACGGCGGATTCCACCAAACTGACGCTATTGAAAGGTTGATGTGATCATGCATCAGATAAATATGCATTTCATAAACTTAATACCGCTATTCCCTCTTCTCGGCGCGATATTCTGCTTCGCTTTGAGGGATAAAAAACCGGCGATTTTATGCGGCATAACGGCCTCGTTAATGGTTTTTCTGTCGTTTATATCTTCTACGGCCTCGATATTCGCTTTGTCGGGAGCGGCTCCTCCGGCGGGAACCGAAAACGTCATAGTATCAAATATTTTCACATGGATTTCAGCCGGAGATTTAAAAATCGGATGCGATCTAATGTTCGACCGTCTCAGCGCCGTAATGCTTTTCGTGGTCACTTTCGTGGGCTTTTTAATTCACGTTTATTCGATAGGCTACATGATTCACGACAAGGATTCAAACAGATACTTTTCATATTTGAACCTTTTCGTTTTTTTTATGATAATATTAGTTACGGCCAAAAATCTCGTCCTTATGTTCGTAGGCTGGGAAGGCGTCGGGCTTTGCTCTTATCTTCTAATAAGCTTCTGGTGGTCCGATCCGGCCAACGCCGCGGCGGGCCGGAAAGCCTTTATAACCAACCGCATCGGCGATTTCGCTTTTCTTGCGGCCATATTTATATTGTACTGGCTTTACGACGCCTCCGGCTTTAACTCCGGGCTCGATTTCATAAACATGTCCGAACATTTTAAATCCGCCACGGCAAACATTTTTGCAATAAAAGGCATTAACGTCATAGACCTGGTCTGCATCCTTTTATTTATCGGCGCGAGCGGAAAATCCGCCCAGATACCGCTTTACGTATGGCTTCCAGACGCGATGGCAGGCCCCACGCCGGTTTCCGCGCTCATACACGCCGCCACGATGGTGACGGCGGGCGTTTATATGTGCGTAAGGCTCGGATTTTTATTCGCCGCCTCCGCTCTGGCGCTTAAAATCATAGCTTTCACAGGCGTTCTTACAGCCGTATTCGCGGCCGTTATCGCCATGGCGCAGACCGATATAAAAAAAGTCCTCGCTTATTCGACTGTATCGCAGCTCGGCTTTATGTTCATAGCGGTAGGCTGCGGCGCTTTTACGAGCGCCGTCTTCCATCTGGCCACGCACGCTTTTTTCAAATCGCTTTTATTTCTGGGGGCGGGTTCGGTAATCCACTCGCTTTCCGGCGAGCAGAACATCATGAAGATGGGCGGCCTGCGCAAACTCATACCCGGAACGTTTACGACTTTTTTCATCGGCGTTTACGCCATTTCAGGCCTGCCGCTCATGTCGGGTTTTTTCTCTAAAGACGAAATACTTTTATACGCTTACGCGGGCCCTCACTCGAGCGCGGTTTTCTTTACGCTTGCCGCGATAGCATCGTTTCTTACGGCGCTTTATATGCACAGGCTCTTATTTCTTGTTTTTTACGGTTCTTTCAGGGGCGACGCAAAAAAATACGATCATATCCATGAATCCCCGGCTATTATGACCGTGCCGCTTTATATACTCGCATTTTTCTCAATTTTTTCAGGATTCATTATCTTTTTCAAAAACCTTAATTTCAAAAACCTTCTGGCTTCATATCAATCGTCTGTAGCCGCGGCCGAAATACCACATGCCGCCGAATATTCGGTAATGGGCATGGCTCTGGCGGCGGCTTTTGCCGGCCTGATAACGGCTTATAAATTTTACATATCCAGAAACGATTACCTGAGCAAAATCAATAAAGTTTTTGCCGCTTTCATAAAGATTCAGGAAGATAAATTTTATATCGACGAACTTTATTCCATTGTAATAATAGCTCCGCTGAAATCGCTCTCTCTTTTCCTGCATAAATTCATAGACGTCAGGCTCATAGACGATTATATAGTCGGCGGCACCGTCAGAGGGTTTAAGTATATAAATTCGGCGCTAAGCGATGCGCAAAGCGGCAGAGTGCAGGGATACTTATCGGCCATGGCGGCGGGGCTTGCCGTGATGACCGTTTACGTGCTGTATAATTCTATCCGCTGATAAAGCAAAGGTGTGTTATAAATGACTGAATTAATAGCCTCCATATCGGAAAACCTGATAATAATACTGCTGGCCATGCCGCTTTTCTCTTTTTTCTTTCTGGCTTCTCTCAATTCGCTGGAAGGAGTAAGAATAAAAAAAATAGCGCTGGTCCTTTCATTGGTTATTTTTACGGCTTCGCTCTGTTTATACGGCGGTTTCAACCCGCAAAGCTCATCGATGCAGTTTTACAAAAGCGTTCCCTGGATCGCATCGTTGAATATAAATTTCAGCCTCGGCGTCGACGGGCTTTCGCTTTTCATGGTACTGCTGGCGACGCTGCTCACTCCGATCGTAATAATGAGCGTAAGCGATAAAATCGAAAACCCCGGCTATTACATGTCGCTTTTTTTTCTTCTTGAATTCACCATGATCGGAACCTTTTGCGCGCTCGATATAATCCTGTTTTATCTTTTCTGGGAGCTTATGCTGGTGCCCATGTATCTTATAATCGGAGCGTGGGGCGGTAAAAACAGGATAGGCGCGGCACTGCGTTTCTTTTTATTCACGGCTTTCGGCTCGGTATTTATGCTGTGGGGCATTTTATGGATCACGAGCTATTTTCAGAGCGCCAACGGCTCCGCGAGTTTCGATATCCTGCAGCTGACCGCCTCGGTCTACAATTTTAAATCGCAATGCATACTCTTCTGGATGTTCTCTCTGGCGTTCATGGTAAAAGTTCCGCTTTTTCCGCTGCATACATGGCTTCCGCACGCGCATGTCGAGGCGCCGACCGGCGGTTCGGTCATGCTTGCCGCCGTACTTTTAAAAATGGGCACTTATGGGTTCCTGCGTTTTTCA
>JAKPTH010000370.1 GCA_029571125.1 bacterium | reverse complement strand
GACTCTTTTTCTATTCAGGATATGCCGTTATCTGCATTGTACGCTGATTCAAAGAAAAGACCTGATTTAAAAGGGATTACGACTTTTTTTCAAGTAAAAATTCAATTTGCAAAAAACTTTTAATATTCAAAGAAAAGACCTGATTTAAAAGGGATTACGACTTAATTTTAGTGTCAACGCGCGCTTTTATTGACTTAGAACTTATCCGTAAATAACTTGACATTTTAAATATTATGCTGTATAATCAATGCATTGTTAATGCTTGAAAATACAGGTGAACATTATGAGTAAAATATATAGTTGGGATGTTTCAGATAAATTTTGGAGTCGTGTAGAGCCTCTAATTCCAGTCCTTGAAATTAGAAATGCAGAAAAGTCATATATTCGCAAGTCCGGAGGCGGGCGAAAACCTTTATCACCAAGGAAGATTTTTTCGGGAATTATATATGTATTACGTACTGGATGCCAATGGAAAGCTCTTAGCAAAGATATTTTTGGAAGTGCAAGCTCTATTCATAAATATTTCAGATTGTGGCTGGAGGCTGGTTTTTTTGAATCTTTGTGGGTGGCGGGTTTGGCTGAATACGATGAACTTGCGGGAATTGCATGGGCTTGGCAGAGCATAGATGGTTCAAATATAAAAGCTCCTTTAGCTTTAGAAGCGGTCGGACCAAATCCTACTGACCGGGGAAAAAAATGGAACCAAAAGACATTTGCTGGTAGACGCAAATGGAATCCCGTTATCAATAGTCGTAACCGGAGCTCACAGGCATGACGTTTCGCAGCTTGAAAAAACAATCAATTCGGTTATGGTAGAATCGCCTAACAATATTCAACAATTTTTGTATGCCGATAAAGGTTATGACGGTGAACCAGCAACTGATGTTATATTTGACAGCGGATATTTTCCGAGAGTTATAAGGAAGAAGAAACAAACTACAAGCTGCTTTAAAAATCGCAGATGGATAGTCGAAGTAGTACATTCTTGGTACAATCGATTCAGGAAATTGTTGGTTAGATACGAGAAATATGAAAGCAGTTATTTAGCACTGCTGCATTTAGCTTCAGCAATAATTTGCTGGCGAAAAATAGGTTTTATTTACGGATAGGCTCTTATTGTTAAAGTTGATATTTAGCTTGAAGCAGGGGCCAGATAAAATTTTTGAGGGGCGTTGCGGAAGCGCCGGAGCCCATGGATGGGCGGGAGGCGCTGAGCACGAACGGCGAAAATCCCGGAGGGATTTTCGAACGAGTCCCCGAAAAAATTTATCTGGCCCCTGCCTACATTATCAACTCAAAAAAAGGAATCAGCTTAATTGACAAATATTCAACAATGATGTAACATACATCACAGCCAAAATTAATTACTAGAAAAATTAACAACCGTTAAAAATTTTATGAATATTTTCAGCAATATACAGCAATCCTTCTACAATAATTTGATCGCCGGAAATTCTTATCTGCAGATACTTTCCGGCCTTAAAACCACGCTCATTATAACGATCGCGGGCCTATTTCTGGGCACCGTCCTCGGCGCCGCGCTGTGCGCGATGCATTACTCGAACAGCAAAATACTAAGGTTCATTTCCAGATCGTATATAATAATCGTCAGAGGCACGCCGATATTGCTTCTTTTAATGCTTTTGTTTTACGTGGTTTTCGCCAGATGCAGGATGGAAGCTATTTATGTGGCCGTTATAGCTTTCGGGCTAAACGGCGCGTCCCATATCGCCGAAATAATGAAAGCGGCGCTGCAGTCGGTAGATCCGGGCCAGGTAATGGCGGCCAGGACGCTCGGCTTCACAAAATTCGGCGCGTTTTATCATATAACCCTTCCGCAGGCCGGCGAATACGCAAGGCCGGTTTATCAAAACGCCGTCATAAATATCATACAGTGGACCTCGGTTGTCGGATATATTACGATCGCCGATTTGACCAGAGTTATTAATTCAATAGGCGCGAGAACGGCGGACCCGTTTTTTCTGATATTCACAGGCATAATAATTTATCTGCTGCTGGCATATGCGACCCACCTTATTTTCAGCCTGGCAGGCAGGAAAAGAAGGGCAGCCAGATGATCAAAGTAGAAAATTTATCTAAAAGCTTCGGCGGCCTTAAAGTCCTGGAAAACGTAAACGTCGAAATAAAAAAGGGCGAATGCGTCGCCATAATAGGCCCTTCGGGCACCGGTAAAAGCGTTTTTCTATACTGCCTCAACGCCCTTCAGACCCACGACGGCGGCAAAGTTTATATAAACGGAGCCGACATTTCGGATAAAAAAACTGATATAAATAAAGTCCGCGAAAAGATGGGAATGGTCTATCAGAACTTCAACCTTTTTTCGCATCTCAGCGTTCTGGAAAATATAATTCTGGCGCCCGTAAAAGTAAAGAAGATCCCACGCGAGCAGGCTGTCGAAAAAGCTCAAAAATTGCTTGAAGTGGTAAGCCTCGTAGATAAAATGCACAGTTATCCGGACGAGCTGTCGGGCGGCCAGAAACAGCGGATCGCCATCGTCAGGGCTATGGCCATGGACCCGGAAATAGTGCTTTTCGACGAACCCACCTCGGCGCTCGACCCTACCATGGTGGGCGAAGTTTTAGCCGTCATACGCAGTTTCGCAAAACTCGGCTTTACGATGCTTATCGTCACGCACGAAATGAACTTCGCCAGAGAGGTAGCGCACAGAATATTATTCATGGACGAAAAGGGTATTTACGAAAGCGGCACTCCGGACGAAATATTCAACAATCCTAAAAAGCCGAAAACTATCGCATTCGTTAGAAAGCTTAAAACCTTCAACTACAAAGTCGATTCATATAATTTCGACCTGGTCGGCATGAACGCCCGGCTGGAGTTGTTTTGCGCCAAATATAACATAGAAAGAAAAAAAATCGACAACGTGAATCTGGCGCTGGAAGAGATGATCACATATACCCTTCAAAACTGCTTTGAAAGGCCTTCGCCCCCGAATATCGACATCACCGTGGAATACGGCGACGTAGATAAAACAATCGAAATAGAAATAGTCCATAACGGAAAAAATATCGACCCTTTCGAAACCAAATCTCTGAAAGCCGCCGACGACGGAGGCGATATGGACGAACTCGGACTGTTCATAGTTAAGAATATATCCTCGAGCATTGTTTATAAAAGCGAAAACGGCGTTAATAAATATAAAATCAAAATTTAAAGAAACGGTTTATAAAATTCGGGAGGATTATGGAAAGCATTAAAATTAAAGACGCGGCTAAATTTCTCGCCGCCCCGGCGATGTCGTTGTTTATAATATTCTTTTTATACGCGGGCGCGGCCTATCCGATGAGCGTTACGCTCAAGGACGGCGCCGTATATAAAGCGGCCCCGGGCGGCGCCGAAAATTTAATATCGCTGAAAAAAGGCGATACGGAAGAAACTGTCTCCATCGACGAAATTAAAACCATAGATTTTTCGGATGAAGCCGCAAAAGCGGCGGAAGGCGACGCGGAAAGCGCCGGCGTAAGCATAATAATACCGCCCGACGTAAAAGCCATACTCGATATGGTGCCCGATAAAAGCAAATTCCCCAATGCCGGCGGTTATATAATAAAAGACGAAGACGTCTACACGCTTAACGCTGACGGAACCTATAAAGTCCGCTCGCACTACATTTTTAAAATATTCGAAGACCGCGCGGCGGACGGCAATATAATCATGGGCTACGCCTTCGAGCGCGAATCGGCCAGAATAGTAATGGGCAGAACCATTCAGCCCGACGGAAGAGTTTCGAACCTCAACCCCGAAGATATAAAAGAAGGCGACATGTTCCGCGGCGCGCAGTTTTATTCCAACACCCAGAAGGTGATATCGGCCACGCTGCCCGACGTGAAAAAAGGCTCCATCATCGAATATATAATAGAAATGAACGTATTCAAACCTTTGATAGAAGGCTATTTCTGCCCGACGGTATATTTCGTGGCCAACGAGCCCAAAAGAATGTGCCGCGTTGAAATAAGAACGCCGAAGGGCAAGAAATTAAAGTGGGTCTCGAAAAACTTCGACAGGATATACGACTCAAGCTTCGATATTTTAAAAGCTGTAAAGGAGCCTAAAATCAGCGAAACTGCTAACGAAACGGTATATCTTTTTGAAATCGCGGACGTTGCGGAGTTCATATCCGAACCTTCAATGCCGGCCTATAAAGACTCGATGCCCTATATTCAATTTTCTTCATACGATAACTGGGATAAGATTTACGACTGGTTCAACGCCAACTTCGAAAAACACGTAAACGCGATATCGCCCGAAATGAAAACCAAAACAGAAGAAATCACTAAAAACTGCAAAACCGCCGAAGAAAAAATAGCGGCGGTATATCACTATATCCAGCAGCAGAACAGGTACATTTCGATAAAAGGCGATCTGGTGGCCGGCCTGACGGGCCACGACGCCAGGCGCACGTTCGATAACAAATACGGCGACTGCGTGGATAAAGCCATATTAATGTCGGCCATGCTCAAAATAATAGGCGTGGAGTCCTATCCCACGCTCATCAACGCCGGCGGCCCGCAATGGGCCATAGAAACCGCCCATCTCGAGCTCAACCACTCCATTTCATTCGTCAGATACGATTCGCGCGAGATATTTCTGGACGCCACTTCGCAGGACAGCAGGTTCCCGTTTTTGCGCACCGACGACCACGACCGCTACAACATGGTGCCTCAGCTGAAAAAACATATAAAATCCGGCATGCCGCTTAGCGTTCAAAAAAGCTACAGGCAGGTCGTCATTAATAAAAACGGCGGTATAAGCGTAAAGGGCAGGCGCGAGTTCGACGGCGCTTTCGAGTACTGGGTCAGGATGGCCAATAAAAGCCTCAAGGAAAGCGAGATAAAAGACAGCTTCAAGCAGCGCCTTAACGTTACCCTGCCGGGCGTCGTATTGAATAAAATCGAATACACCGATTTAATGGATTTAAACAGGCAGGTCGTAGAAACCGTAGAATACGAAGCGCCGGACGCCGTGATAGTCGCCGGCGGCCTTATCTTATTCGCCGTTCCCGGCTACAGCTTCGATTTCGAAGAAGTCAGCCTGAAGGAAAGAAAATATCCCATAGATTACCAGTACCTCACCAGGACCGAAAATACTTTCGAATTCAAGATTCCCGAAGGCTACGGCGTGAAATACGTTCCGAAAAATTTCGCCGTGGAAGATAAATACGTTAAATTCGGCGCCAGATACGAAATAAAGGACGGCTCTACTATAGTGTTCAGCGATTATTTCGAACGCAAGCAAAGGACCGTCGATGTCGCCGATTACGCTTCTTATAAGAGCAATCTCGAAAGCATCGCCAGATACGCCGGAGAAAAAGCTGTTATAGAAAAAACCGGCCGTTAGCGCCGGCCCCGGCTCGCGCCGAAGGCGCGACTGAAAAAAAGAAAAATATAAATTAATTTTTAAATAAACGGAGGGACTTATATGAAGAAAAAAAACACGGCGGGTAAATATATTAAAATAGTGATATATGTTCTCGCGCTTTCGTCGTTATTCGCGCTGGCGGGGAAATTCGCCTCGGCCGACGTTATACACCTTAAAAACGGAGATAAGATCAGCGGCGTCGTATCTTTAAAAGACGGAATGGTAACGGTCAAGCCGCCATATACTGAAAAACTGCTGATCGGTTTCAAGGAAATACAGAAAATCGATATAACCCGCGGCAAAGACACTGAAGAGCTGGCGCTCGTCAAAGACGAAGTCCTGAAGAAAGCCTGCGCCGAAAAGATAAACGAGGCCGACTACCCCAACGCCGGCCATGTGACGCTGTATAAAGAGGAAAACTACGTTTACAACGAAGACCACACGGTGACGACCGAATCGCGCTCGATAATAAAGGTGCTCAAGGAACGCAGCCTCGACGCGGCCAATTACGTGCGCTCGTTCAAAAAAGAAGAGGAGAGCATCGAAATAATTCACGCGCGCTCGGTTTCGGCCGACGGCATAGTGTCGAACCTCAGAAACGACGCGGTCAAGTACACCGATAAATACCTGTCCTATCCAATGTACGACAAAGTAAAAATCCTTCAGTTTTCGGTGCCCGAAGTAAAGATAGGAAGCATAATCGACGTTAAGATGATAACCAGATCCTATAAGGCGGACTGCCTCAATCCTCTCACCTACAGGCAATATTTCATGTCTTACGAACCGGTCAAGTTCAGCAGGTTCGCCATAAAATATCCCGCGAGCCTAAAAAACATCAAATACAAAAAATATTTCACGCCCGAAGAAAGCGTTAAAATTAACGAAACGGCCACCGGCGAAACGGTTATAGCGTCTTACGAAAAAAGCGATATACCTGACTTTATAGACGAACCCTTGATGCCGCCGTTTTCGTATTTCGCCCCGAACGTAAAATT